>CAYRNH010000247.1:0-3351 GCA_964425515.1 uncultured Thiotrichaceae bacterium
TGGGAAGTAAATGTAGGTAGTGTTCCAGATATGGATTACAAAATACATCCATGTATTTTGCCCTCCGGGCCGCGTAAAAAGCCGCGTTCAATTTCGATCCAGTCGAAATTAGTCCCGCCAGATGCATACGGGAATGACAACATTTGAGAGGTTTTCTCTGTGTTCTCCGTGTCTCTGTGGTTCAGCTTCTGGGCTTTTTATCAGGGTAATACTTTCTTGAAAGGCTTCACGATGACCGACTCATACACCCCAGCGTGCGTGTAGGGATCATCGTCTGCCCAGCTCTGGGCTTCTTCCAGTGACTCGAACTCGGCGACCACCAGGCTGCCGCTGAAACCGGCATCGCCGGGGTCTTCGCTATCGATAGCCGGGTGGGGGCCGGCGAGGATCAGGCGGCCTTCATCGCGCAGGGCGTGCAGGCGCTCCAGATGTTTGGGTCTGGCTTCCAGGCGTTTTGCCAGTGAGTCGGGGGCGTCGCTGGCGATGATGGCATAAAGCATGGTGAATCCTGCGTGCTCGGTGGTTTAGTCTTTGGCTTCTTCGCCGGGTGTGTCTTCTTCTTCCTGGCTATCAATTTCTTTGAAATAGAGGGTGAGGTAGACCGCCTGCAGGACGACAAAGATGATGGTCATGCCCATAAGGCCGAACACCTTGAAGTCTACCCAGGTGTCCATCCGTGCCTGCGCGGTGTGGTCGAGATGGTAGTAAAACGCGACATACAGATTAGCGGCGCCGCTGAGAAAAAAGAATACCACCCAGCCGATGTTGAGCCGGTTCCAGATCTCGCTGGGCAGTTCAAGCTGCTGGCCCATGGCGCGCTCGACCAGGGTTTTTTCGCCGATGAAAAAGCTGATGAAAAACAGGGCTGCGAACAGCCAGTTGAGCACGGTGGGTTTCCATTGCACAAAGGCAGGGTTGCCGAAAGCGATGGTGATGCCGCCGAGCACGGTGATCAGTACCAGTGAAAACACATGCATCTTTTCTACGTGGCGATGTCTCAGCCAGCTGTAACCTACCTGGGCAAAACTGGCGATAATCGCCAACGCGGTGGCGATGATTGTGGCGTTTAAAAATTCGGGTTTTTTTGGGTCAATCAGGTGCCCGACAAAGGTGTGATTGATCAGAAAAGGTGCTTCGTAGTAGCCCAGAAAAAAAAGTATAATAGGAAAGAAATCAAAGAGTAATTTCATTAAGTTAAAGTTCCAAATAGCTTTAAATGTTCCACAAGGACGCTCATTATAGTGTTTTGCTGGCGGCCTGTCCCGATCAATAAGTGGGGAAGATAAAATCGTTATCAGCAGTGCACTGTCGGGCGTCGCAAGCTGATAGAATCGCGTCTTTCCAGACAAGGTTGTTATGAGTCAGTACTTCGAAATTCACCCCACGCACCCGCAGCCGCGCCTGATCAAACAGGCGGTGGAGATCATTCATGGCGGAGGTGTGATCGCGTATCCGACCGATTCCAGTTATGCGCTGGGCTGTCATATCGGTGACAAGGATGCGCTGCAGCGTCTGCGCCGGATCCGCAAGATTGATGACAAGCACAACCTGACTCTGGTGTGCCGTGATCTGTCGGAAATCGCGACTTATGCGAAGATTGAAAATGCTGATTATCGCCTGCTGAAATCGCTGACCCCGGGGCCGTATACCTTTTTATTGAACGCCACGGGTGAAGTGCCCCGGCGTTTGATGCACCCGAAGCGACGCACCATCGGTATTCGCGTGGTCGATCATCCGATTGTGCGTGCCTTGCTGGATGAGCTCGGCCAGCCGATCATGAGCTGCACCCTGATCATGCCGGGCGATGAGTTTCCGCTGACCGAACCGGATGATATTCGCGAGCAGCTGGAGCATCATGTTGATCTGATCATCGATGGCGGCCATTGCGGCTTTGAGCCGACCACGGTGATCCGCATGACCGGTGATGCGCCGGAAGTGCTGCGCGAGGGCAAAGGCAAGGAACATGGGCTCTAAACATAGTGGGCAGTCATCAGTCGGCAGCCGGCAGAGATTGTTTCAGGCCTTTTTCTGCCATCTGATAACTGTTTACTGATAACTGGCTATTGTCGTGTAAACTTGCCTGCATGTTTCCTTGTCCAAGCCCATCTATAACGACTATCCATTTTCTGCGGTCATAAACCATTAATAATATTATTCAAACCATCGCCATCTGGGCGTTACCGGTGTTATTCGCTATCACTCTGCACGAGGCTGCGCACGGCTGGGTGGCGAATCGTCTGGGTGACCCGACCGCGCGCAATCTGGGCCGGATTACGGCTAACCCGCTGAAACATATCGATCCTCTGGGCACCATCGTGGTACCGCTGGCACTGCTGTTTATGAGTGGCTTTATCATTGGCTGGGCCAAACCGGTGCCGGTGAATCCGCGTTATTTCAAACAGCCTTTGCTGGATATGGCCGTGGTGGCGCTGGCCGGGCCGATGTCGAACTTCATGATGGCCTGCCTCTGGGCCTTGCTGATCGTGGTATCGCCCACTGGTTACCTGGCTGCGGTTGGTCATGCTGGCATAGTCATCAATCTGATCTTGATGGTGCTCAATCTAATCCCCATTCCGCCGCTGGATGGCGGCAGAGTGCTCGCGGGCATACTGCCGCGCTCGCTGGCAATGGAATACATGCGCATCGAGCCGTTTGGCATGTTGATCATTCTGTTACTGATGTTTAGCGGGCTTTTGGGTAAAATCATCTGGCCGCTGGTGCAGCATTTTCAGAACATCATCGCACTTATTTTTGGACTTTAGCCCGACATACTGGAAGATATATTTTGAGTAGTGTTCCCTCGCAAAATCAGCGTGTGCTTTCCGGCATGCGCTCTACCGGTCAGCTGCATCTTGGTCATTATCATGGCGTGCTGAAAAACTGGATCAACCTGCAGCACGAATACGAGTGTTTTTTCTTCGCCGCCGACTGGCACGCGTTGACCACGCACTATGAAGATCCTTCGATGATCGAAAAAAACACCTGGGATATGGTGGTCGACTGGCTGGCCGTGGGCATCAGCCCGGGTTCGGCGAAGATCTTTATCCAGTCGCAGGTGCCGGAGCATGCCGAGCTGTTCACCCTGTTGTCGATGATCACGCCGCTGGGCTGGCTGGAGCGGGTGCCGACCTATAAGGATCAGCAGGAAGCGCTGAAAGAAAAAGACCTGGCGACCTATGGGTTCCTGGGTTATCCCTTGCTGCAAAGCGCCGATATTCTGATTTATAAGGCCGGTATGGTGCCGGTGGGCGAAGACCAGGTTGCGCATGTCGAGCTGACCCGCGAAGTGGCGCGCCGGTTTAATCATTTATACGGTCGTGAGCCCGGTTTTGAAGACAAGGCCGAGCAGGC
>CAYRNH010000248.1:0-3334 GCA_964425515.1 uncultured Thiotrichaceae bacterium
CGTGAAGGTGGCCGTACTGTTGGCGCCGGCGTGGTCAGTAAGATTATTGAGTAAGACCTGCTCAGCACCAGGTGCAAGTCCGGGAGGCGTGATAAACCTTACGCCTCCCGTTGCGCGATAGGCCAGTGGCTCAATTGGTAGAGTAGCGGTCTCCAAAACCGCGGGTTGGGGGTTCGAGTCCCTCCTGGCCTGCCAACAATTTGAAAGTGAGAAGCAAATGGTCGCTAAGACCGAAACTGTAGTATCGAACAAGATGGATACCGTGAAGCTGGTAATCGCAATAGCGATTCTGGTTGCGGGTATAACCGGCTTTTATTATTACGCAGCCGAAGCCTTCCTGTATCGTGTGCTCGGTTTGCTGGCGATGGTGGTACTTGCTCTGGGTGTGGTCTATACCACGCGCCTGGGGCAGTCGATCGTTGGTTTTGCTCGTGAATCACGCGCTGAAGTGCGTAAAGTTGTCTGGCCGACGCGACAGGAAACCGTGCAAACCACGATGATGGTGATTTTTACGGTTGTTCTTATCGGGATATTTCTCTGGTTGGTTGATATGGCGCTGCTCTGGGCAGTGCGACTACTGACTGGTCAAGGGGGCTAAGCAAGTGACTAAACGCTGGTACGTAGTACATGCTTATTCAGGCTTCGAGGCCAAGGTCAAGACTTCGCTCGAAGAACATATAGCGCTTGCCGGGATGCAGGATAAATTTGGCGAAATCCTGATTCCGACTGAAGAAGTGGTTGAAATTCGCGATGGCACCAAGCGTCGCTCGGAAAGAAAATTCTTTCCTGGCTATGTGCTGGTCAATATGGAAATGGACGATGAAACCTGGCATCTGGTGAAAGATGTGCCCAAAGTGATGGGTTTTATCGGTGGCACCAAAGATAAGCCGGCGCCGATTACTGATAAGGAAGCGCAGTCCATTCTGGGCGCGATCCAGGAAGGTGTGGAGAAACCCAAGCCCAAAGTGCTGTATCAGCCGGGCGAAGTGGTGCGTGTTATCGATGGACCGTTCAATGATTTTAATGGGGTCGTGGAAGAAGTGGACTACGATCGCAACCGTCTGAAAGTGGCGGTACTGATATTTGGCCGTTCTACGCCGGTAGAGCTGGAATTCGGTCAGGTTGAAAAAGGGTAGGTAATAGCTCGTTATATAGAGTCTTACCGGTATTGTTATTTCTTGTTAATCAACGGGGAGGTTGTCCTTAGAGTCAACCGCTGGAACCCGGGAGAATATCATGGCTAAAAAAGTCAGTGCATACATCAAGCTTCAGGTGAAGGCCGGCGAAGCAAACCCAAGCCCACCGGTCGGTCCGGCGCTGGGTCAGCACGGTGTCAACATCATGGAGTTCTGTAAAGCGTTCAACGCGAAAACACAGGAAACCGAAAAAGGTCTGCCGTTGCCAGTCGTTATCACGGTATACAGCGACAAAAGTTTCACCTTTATTACCAAGACTCCACCAGCATCGATCCTGCTGAAAAAAGCAGCAGGCATCAAAAGCGGTAGCGGCGAGCCTAACCTGAAGAAGGTAGGCAAGGTCACGCGTGCCCAGCTGGAAGAAATCGCTACCATGAAAAAGCCCGATTTGACTGCGGCTGACATGGATGCTGCAGTGCGTACCATCGCAGGCAGCGCACGTAGTATGGGTCTTGAGACTGAGGGCGTTTAACATGGCTAAATTATCGAAACGTATTAAAGCTATCCGCGAAAAGCTGGATCGCAACAAAGCCTACTCGATCGAAGAAGCACTGGGCATGCTGAAAGAGATGTCTTCGGTGAAATTTATCGAATCGGTTGATGTCGCAGTCAATCTTGGCATTGACCCGAAAAAGAGCGACCAGGTAGTACGTGGTGCGACCGTGTTGCCTAATGGCACCGGTAAAACCGTACGCGTGGCAGTGTTCGCCGACGGCGAAAACGCCAAGGCCGCACAGGCCGCTGGTGCTGATATCGTCGGTATGGATGATCTGGCGGCAAAAGTGAAAGCTGGCGAGATGGATTTTGACGTGGTTATCGCAGCTCCCGACGCAATGCGCGTTGTTGGTGCGCTGGGCCAGATTCTGGGCCCTCGTGGTTTGATGCCGAACCCCAAAGTGGGCACCGTGACACCCGATGTAGCTGGCGCTGTGAAAAACGCCAAATCGGGCCAGGTGCGTTATCGCGCTGACAAGGCCGGCATTATTCATTGCTCAGTGGGCACGGTGAAGTTTGAAGTGGCTGCGCTGAAAGAAAATTTACAGAGTCTGCTGGCTGACCTGAATAAGGCTAAACCATCGGCGGCAAAAGGCGTCTACATCAAGCAGGTTGCTGTGTCCTCGACCATGGGCGCTGGCATCATGATCGACCAGGCGAGCCTGGCGGGCTAGTTTAAACCCAGAACAGGCCATCCATGGCCTGTCCGGGTACGCAGAAGAAAAAACTGGATTTTTCTTCTGCTCCAACTCGCTGATAAAGCTTTAGCGAGTTGACGGTATATCCATATACCGTGGATGCATAGTTTTAAATTGGTGCGTTCACAAAAGAATTCGGAATCTGCGGTTCTAAGCGACTAAAGATTTCGGGGATTTGACAGCCGAGTGATCGGTGGCGTCAGAGACCGCAGGTGTACAGGTCTGTTGTTTAAAGGCCGGTGCTTAATGTCCTGCGTAGATGGGTGTCCTGTTTTGCAGGGCCACCTTGAGTGGGTAGTGAAAACTATCCGTTTACTTGGCTGAGATCCAAACAGCACATTTAGTATGTGTGTCTGCAGGGCTCAGCTTTAACAGGAGAGCTAAAGTGGCACTAAATCTTGAAGACAAGAAAGCGATTGTCGCCGAGGTGTCTACGATTGCTGCCAATGCGCATTCAGCGATTGCTGCTGAATACCGCGGTCTGACAGTAGAGGAAATGACCGAGCTGCGTGTATCTGCACGTAGTGAGAACGTTTACCTGCGCGTGATCAAGAATTCTTTGACTCGCCGTGCTGTCGAAGGTACTGAATTCGAGTGTATGCAGGATTCACTGGTGGGGCCATTAGTTGTGGCTTTTTCCCAGGAAGATCCGGGTGCAGCTGCTCGCGTTGTGAAGAATTTCTCCAAGACTCACGACAAACTTATCGCCAAAGTAATTGCTGTTGGTGGTGTGTTGTTGTCGGTGGATCAGATTGAACGTCTGTCCAGTCTGCCGAATCGTGAACAGGCCATCGCTATGCTGATGGGCACGATGAAAGCACCGATCGAGAAATTCGTACGTACCCTTAACGAGCCTGCCGCGAAATTTGTTCGCGTTGTGGCTGCTGTAAGAGACCAAAAACAGGCAGGCGCGTAGTAACCAACGCAGCTTTGCAACACATTTAA
>CAYRNH010000249.1:0-3334 GCA_964425515.1 uncultured Thiotrichaceae bacterium
AAATTATGAGCATGAAAAAGAATACTGGCTATACCCTGATTGAACTGATGACCATGCTGGCCGTGGCGGCTGTACTGCTGACGGTTGGCGTACCCCAGTTGGAAGTCTTTTTTCAGAGCAATCGCATGGTCAGCAATACTAACGATCTGGTCACGGCCCTGAATCTGGCGCGTAGCGAAGCGATCAAACGTGGCGTGCGGGTTACCGTGTGCAAGAGCAGTGCTGCTACCACTGCGCCTCTATGCGATGGGGCCAGCTGGCAGCAGGGCTGGATTGTTTTCGCAAAAGCGGCTGCGGCTACCAGCGCGACAGCGGGTACATATAATAGTGGCGTCGATTTTTTGATAAGAGCACATGCTGCGGTTGACGGCAAAAATGTCACAATTAATCAGGGGACGTTAGGCAGCTACGTATCGTTTACCTCGCGTGGTGTTCCCCAGACGGCTGGTGGCGGCACTCAGGATGGGGTGTTCAGTATTTGCGATGCGCGCGGTCTGTCGGCGGCTCATGGTGTCGAGCTGAATGCTGCTGGCAGTATTCGATCAACCACTGACGCAAGCAAGCTTGCCTGTCCATGAATGAGCCGAGTCCTGACATGACAATATCTTACCCCAACATTTTTCGTCACCGTGGCTTCAGTCTGATTGAAGCGCTGGTTGCCTTTTTGATTTTATCGGTTGGCATGCTGGGTATTGCTTCATTACAAACGATTTCCCTGCGTGCGGGTACTACTGCTACCTTGCGCACTATGGCTGTGATAAAAGCTGAATCGATCCTGGAACGGATGCGCGCAAATCACACAGGATTGCTGGATTATGTTGCCGGTACCGGTACCGGTCTTACTGCGCCGGCGACATCGTGCGCCGGCAGTTCCTGTACACCAACCCAGATGGCGCAATACGACGTGTACCAATGGAAGCAGAATATACTCAGTGTGTTTCCTGCCAGTACTAATGCAACCATTTCTATTCCTCCGCCAGCAAACCCAACTGCGCAGCCTCAGTTGCCCTGGCCCGTGACAGTGACCATTAACTGGCAGGAACGTAATCCGTCTTCGACCACGGCGCTTAATATGAAATATTCCACCACTCAGGATATATGCGGAGTATCTTCATGCTGAACTCAATGCGCAAACCAGAATGCAACATGGTCAGCCGTGGTTTTTCGCTGATCGAATTGATGCTCGCCATGCTGATCGGACTGATTATCATCGGTGGTGTGATGAGTCTGTACGTTTCAACGCGTAACACGCAACGCACCTCAGAAGATCAGCTGCAGCTGCTTTCGGATGCGCGATTTGTCATCAATACTATTGGTGATGATTTGCGCCAGGCCGGTTACTGGGGTGAAACAGCTGTCACCACGTCGATTGTGTGTCGCAATGGAGACGCAACCTGTACGGGTTCAGATGCACTGGCATTGGCGACGAACGATTGTGCTAACGGATGGTACATTGATCTTACGAATGCAGTGATAGCGTCCGATAATACGAGCAATTACAACGCCACCTGCACCAGCCAAAGTTACAGAGCAAACACAGATGTGCTGGGTGTGCACTATGCGGATTCTAATATTGTAGCCACCACCGATCTGGCGGCGACTGTGACATACATCAGAAGTAATTATGATATCGGTGGGCTGTTTATTGGTAACACGATCCCAACATCCACTCCTTATGATGGTTTGAAATACTGGACAAATACTGCGGCAAACAACGCCAGAAGCGAAAATCGCCAGCTGGTATCCCACTTATATTATGTCAGCGACGACACTGTGGCTGGTGATGGTATTCCATCGTTGCACAGAGTCGAACTGGAGCCCGGTCCGGTAATGAAAGATAAAATGCTAATTTCCGGCGTCGCCGATCTGCAGTTTCAGTTTGGTGTTGACACTAGCACGCCTAAGGATGGTTCTGTTAATTCATATGTAGATGCGGGAAGTATTCCAACAGATGCGACGACTGGTGCAACAGACTGGAGCAGTGTACGCAGCGTCAAAATCTGGGTGCTGATGCGTTCGGGAAGAAAAGACATAGACCTTCCCGCCGCCGGGACGCAAACATTTACTTTGGCGAACAATACAGACAGCCTCACCGATAAACATCAGTATTACATGGTTACCAGTACCATTTATTTAAGAAACAACAAGTAAGCAGCGGCACATGAGCAAAAGTATATGACTGGCAAGGCGGAGCGCGCAATGATGTATTCATACACACATATGCAATGGCATAAGCACCGGCAGACAGGTGCGGTGCTGGTAATGGCGCTGGTGCTGCTGACCGTGATGACGCTGATCGGTGTTGCGTCTATGTCCGGTTCGAGTATGCAGATGCGTGTTGCGAGTAATATGCAGCAGCACAATACTGTGTTTCAGGGCGCGCAGTCATGTATTGAGTATACGGCTTCTGAAACATCAGCGACACCGATCGATTTTAAGATCCACATCCCGGATCTGAATGACCCCGCTACCTGGCCAGTGCAAACCCCTGTTGCAGCGGGCGGTTGCCTCGGCGGTACAGACTGGAGCGCGACTGCCCGTGTTGTTTACAAAGGCTGCACCACAGGTTATGGCAATAGTCTCGAAGCAGGCAAGGGTATTGCGTTGAGAACGTTTGAAATACAGACGACAGCGACAGGAACCAGTGGTATTGCTCGCTCGATTCAGTATCAGGGCGTACGCGGCGTGGTAAAAGACTGTGGATAAATTAGCTGGAGATAAAGTATGAAAATAGTATCAGGTTTGTGGTTTGCGATGATCATGCTGTTCAGTATTGCCGCACAGGCGGGGGGAGTCCCGGCTGTGCCGGCGTCTGGAAAATCGTCGGCTTATGAAAATCGTGGAGAAAGCGAAATTCAATCCTTGAATATTCTTCTGAGCAAGGATGGTACAGGCATTATCAGGGACTTTGAATGTACCCATTGTAACAATTTGAAAATCGTAAAAATAACGCCAAAAACACAGGTGGTTGTTAATGGCGTCAGTGTCGCTCTGTCACGCGCAGCCATGAGAGCTGGCAAGCCAGTGTTTATACAGTTCGATACCAAAACGGCGGAAGTGCTGAGCATTCGCTGGTCTGAGGCTCGATAATGACGGCGACAACAGTGAGTAATAACATGAGGTTGGTGCGATGAACATTAAACATAAATTCAAAGCTGTGTTCACGGGGGTTGCGTTGGCAATATGCGTGACTGCGCCCTTGCATGCGGATGATATCGAGATCTACACAGGGGGAGGGCTGGGGGCGACCACCATTCAGCCGAATGTCATGTTTATCATCGACACCTCTGGCAGTATGACCAGCGACGTGCCGAATCCTCCTGGGCCTTATGAT
>CAYRNH010000250.1:0-3304 GCA_964425515.1 uncultured Thiotrichaceae bacterium
CAATAATCGCTGTCACCAGCACCACCAGCACATCAAACCAGTACGCCTCGATACCGGCGGCAGCATATATTTGCGAGCGGAATTCAACATCAGGATAAAGGAACAGATCAAACGCATGGCTGATCAGGGTGTAGCCCACAACAATCACTGCAAAAGACACAATGACCAGAGTAAACAGTCGACCAGGGTTCACTGTGTTCATACGATACGTGGCAAAGATCAATTGCGCACCAGTGACCCAGCCGAAGAACAGCAATACCACTGCGCCCTGCTTCTGGTAAAAGTCCTGCGACACCAGCCAGTGCGCCAGCACCAGAATCACCGCTGGTACCAGCAAGGTCATCATCGCCATCAATAACCAGGGTTTACGACTACGCGTAGGACGCTTTTCAACCACAAAGTTATACAATGGATCTTTGGGCACGCCATCATCTTTGCGCGCTTCACCAATTACGCCACCGGCACTCAGGAATAGCGTGCCCTTAAACACACCGTGTGCAATCAGATGGTAAATAGCCAGTGAGAAAGCGCCAACACCGCATTCCATAATCATGAAACCCATCTGGCCCATGGTCGAGTAACCCAGCGCTTTCTTGACGTCGTTCTGGGTCAGCATCAATACAGAACCGAACACCGCGGTCGCCAGTCCGACAATGAACACCCAGTGCAGCACACCACTGGTTTCAACAAACACCGGTGCAAAACGATTAATAAGAAAACCACCCGCATTCACGATCCCGGCGTGCATCAATGCCGACACCGGTGTCGGACCGCTCATGGTATACGGCAACCAGGTGTGTAATAGAAACTGTGCGGAACGTGCGTATGCCGCAAGCGCTATCAGTGCACCCACCACTTCAAGCAAGGGCAAACCTGAAATCGTGTGTGCATCAGGCGCGGTTGTGATACGTTCAAAAATAATACTCAGCGACCAGCTGCCATACGCCTTGTACAACAAACCGGCAGCCAGCAACAATGGCAAATCACCGAAGCGGTATGTCATCCATGTCCAGAAGGCATAACGCGAAGCTGATCGACTGCGGGTGTCATAACCCAGCAGAAAATACAGCATGATTCCAACCAGATGCCAGGCGATCAATAATGTAATCAGATCACCTGCAGTCACCATCAGCAACAAAGTGCCGGTCATGATATCCAGCAATATGAAGAACCGTCCATAACCGGGTTCTTCCGCCATGTAACGAACCGAGTAAAGATGCACGATAAGACTGATGGATGAAATAACCACACACATCAGCGCACCTAAGGAATCGAAGCGAATGATGCCCCAGTCGTGCAACAGCATAAAGTCACGCGACTCGGCACCCGACAATGACAACCACAGCGTTACGATAGCGAACGCGAACGTTACCCAGCTGAACGCGACACTGATTCCAGCCACACGACGTTCTGGACCACGGAATAAAAACTGGGTGATAATAGCCGCAGCAAATGGCAACGCTATTACCAACAGGATCAACTGTTGCATGACAGAATTCATCCTCCTCTTCGAACGTCAGCAGACGTTTAAACCAATGAAATCGATTAGCTCGATTCGCGATACGCGCAAGATTCAATGTGTGTGAGGAGTATCGATAATTACACCCTGTGGAACCACTCAATTTTTTTTAACGAATTGATTACCTCAAGGTTATAGGTACGAATTCTGACCGGAAAAATTTTCCCTTGACCAGGTCAAAATGAACGAATGACATTGACCCAGCTTAACCAATAGATATTTCTCTATACATATAATCAAAAACTTCTGTTTTTAATAAGGAGTAAAACCGTCTATAAAGGTCACCTGTTGATTCTCAACTGCACAGACCGGATGATTTCACTTAGAACCTACGTATATATCGATGCTCTGCAACCACAGCTGGCGGCTTACATGGCCACAGTGTCGCAGGGCTTTTTACCTGTTCCAGGAGACGCCTGTCTCTGGGTCGAGGTATCACCGGGCATGGCGGTGCATCGATTGACCGATATCGCACTGAAAGCGACACGCGTGCATCTGGCACAGCAGGTCGTCGAGCGTGCCTACGGTTCGATGGTGATTCATCAGCGCGATCAAAGCGATGTGCGCGAAGCCGGCAACATCCTGCTGGGTAATATGAACGCCACTG
Organism: uncultured Thiotrichaceae bacterium; assembly: GCA_964425515.1. Taxonomy (GTDB): domain Bacteria; phylum Pseudomonadota; class Gammaproteobacteria; order SZUA-229; family SZUA-229; genus JASBSR01. Next base: position 2,127 of record CAYRNH010000250.1, read on the forward strand.
CTCAGGATCGACAGACCTGCCGTGTCGCCTGGAGTGAAATCATTCGTGGCATGACGCCTGATCACACCGTGCTGATCAATCGTCAGGACCGGCGCGGATCGATGATCCTGCCGGGACAAAGCATGTTTATTCTCGAGACCGAGCCGGCCGGTTATATCGTCTACGCTGCTAACCAGGCAGAAAAAGCAGCCAGCATCACACTGATCGACGTACGCGCAGTCGGCGCTTTTGGACGACTGGTTATTTCCGGCCGCGAAGGTGACGTCGATGAAGCCGCCGCTGCCGCTATCGCCGCAGTTGAAAACCCCGCAGTCACCTGAGGGAGGCAATACTTATGCACCGACAGGAATTACTATCGCTACTGCAACGCTATCGCACCCAGTCCAATACCGAAGCCGGTTACGTGGCGCGAACACAGCGTTTTGTGCAACAACATGAAAACTGTTTTGATCGTGAGCTGTGGTCAGGGCATATCACCGGCTCAGCATGGGTAGTGAATCCAACGCGCGATAAAGCCCTGTTACTGCATCACCGCAAACACGATCAATGGTTTCAGCCGGGTGGTCATGCCGATGGCGATGCTGACGTTTTACGCGTAGCCTTACGTGAAACGCAGGAAGAGACTGGCCTGTCTCCCGATGTGATTCATCTGGTCGACAACGAAATTTTCGATGTCGACATACACACCATTCCGGGCGGTCACTACGGCCCGAAACATCTGCATTACGATATTCGTTTTCTGGTAGAGATAGACGATCGTCTGCCGGTTCCGGGCAACGATGAATCCCATCAGGTTCTATGGCTGCCGCTGGAAGTCATTGCACGCTTCAACAATAACTTGTCTACCTGGCGCATGCTGGAAAAAACACGACGCATGCGCGCCGCTGCATAAGCAAACTCTTAACGACTGGCTTTAGCTTTAACCCGGGCTGACGCCTTGGCTGCCGGTTCTGCAGCTGCCAGCACATCGGCCATGCCCGGCCACTGCGCCATCATTTTTTCTCGCATGCGTGGTTCCATGTCCAGTGAATATTCCAGGAATGCTTCTGCCACCAGAGAGAGTTCTTTACCTTTGGGGAAAACCAGGTGCCACTGACGCATGATCGGAAAGCCTTCAACATCCAGCAACTGTACCGGACCATCGGGCCCTTCCAGTGACAGCGTGTGCAATGACAATA
>CAYRNH010000251.1:0-3265 GCA_964425515.1 uncultured Thiotrichaceae bacterium
CAAGAAGAATGTTTGCTTGTGTGGTACTTGCAGCGGCAACACCAATAATAAGACTTGCTGTAGACACAATGCCGTCATTTGCACCCAAGACGGCGGCGCGCAGCCAGCCTGTTCGATGTGATCTATGTACTTCATGGTGCGTCATGTGCTACCTCGAATTGCGTTCTGTAGCTAACAGTGCATTAGACAGAAAGCAGGAATAACTGATATTACAGAATTCTGTATAACACGCATGAATAATTCTGAAAGCATTCACGTATCCTTCTGATTTTCTAGTTTATATCAGTAAACTTTTCATATATCAAAAACGTCAATGGCAGAAAGGCGTTTTTCTCCGTGTGCGAGACAATCAGCCGTGTGGATTAGCTGCCAGCGACCGAGTTCAGTGCAGCTGCATTTTTCGCCAGCACGGTTTCGTCGGGTGGGGTGACATCAGGCCAGAGCTGACTGAGTGCAACGGTGTGGCCGTTTTCCTGCATGATGCGCACATGATGGCGTTTGAACTCGCGGGGTGACCGCAGGCCGCAGGAGTGTGCGATGAGACCGACTTCGTATTCCAGATTTTTGATGTAATTCATCACCCGTGTCGATTTCTGTGTGGCGACCAGGCCTTTTTGTAGTTTTTTATCGTGCGTGGTGATGCCAGTGGGACAGGTGTTTTTATTGCATTGCAGCGCCTGAATGCAGCCGAGCGCAAACATGAAGCCGCGCGCCGAGGTGATGAAGTCGGTGCCTGCGCACAGTGCCCAGGCGACTTCGCTGGGGTTGATCAGTTTGCCCGAAGTGACCACGCGCACGCGCGAGCGCAGCCCGTAACGATTGAGCGCATCGACCAGCAGTGGCAGACTTTCATAAATGGTCATGCCGACATAATCCATCAGGCTCATTGGCGCGGCCCCGGAGCCGCCGTCTGCGCTATCCAGAGTAATGAAGTCGGGTGCCGAAGCAATGCCACGTTTTACAATACAGGCGCAAAGTTCGTTGATCCAGATGTCATCACCCAGCACGGCTTTGAAGCCAGTGGGTTTACCGGTGACGGTGCGCACGCGTTCGATCATATCCAGCAGCGCATCGTTGGAGGTGATCTCGTGATGACGATTCGGACTGATTGAGGCGACGCCGACAGGAATGCCGCGTATTTTTGCAATTTCGGCGTTGACTTTTATTGCCGGCAACATGCCACCCTTGCCCGGTTTCGCACCCTGCGATAATTTAATTTCAAACATGCGCACCTGTTCGTGAGCAGCGATTTCGCGCAGTTTGTCATCACTTAAATTACCGGCTTCATCACGCACGCCGTATTTTGCGGTGCCGATCTGAAACACAATATCAGCGCCGCCTTCGAGGTGATAGGGCGAAAGTCCGCCTTCACCAGTATTCATCCAGCTGCCGGCCTTTTTTGCGCCATACGATAGTGCCAGTACCGCGGGTTTGGAAATGGCGCCATAGCTCATGCCAGAAATGTTAATCAGCGATGTGGTGGTGTATGGCTGTTCGCAATAGCCTTCACCAATGGTCATCGGCTCGGGGTCGACCGCATCGGTGCCCAGCATGGGGAAAGCATAGTTAACGAACAACATGGTGCCGATCGGGCGCAGGTCGCGGGTGGAACCGAAGGCGATGGTGTTGTCGATATCTTTGGCGGCGCGATATACCCAGGAACGTTGTGCGCGATTGAAAGGCATTTCTTCCCGGTCCATGGCGAAAAAATACTGACGAAAAAAAGTGCCGACGTGTTCAAAGTAATAACGGAAGTGGCCAATGACTGGATAGTTACGACGGATCGCCTGGCGCGTCTGGGTGACATCGGAAATATACACGCCGAGTAGAAAAAGCAGGAACACGCCAATAACAAAGATGAATGCCATTGTCATCCAGCCGAGAATTTCCAGCCCGATCGATCCATCTGAAAACATGCTGCATCACCTCCCTCTAAAATAAGCAAACCCTGATTGAGTCTACAGCCACCTTACATGTTATATATGTGATGTTATGGGTTTACACCAGTAAGGCGTAAAGATTTAGCATAAATAGACTGAAATGAACACAATAAACCCTGAGCTATGTCTCAGTCTGACTGGGTGCTCAGCTTTGCTCGTGTCTTCAGACAACGCAGATAGGCGGCTTCATCAGGTGCTTGCTGGCTGCGTTGTGCCTGCCACAGCGCTTCGCCCAGGCATTCCATCATTTCATGCTCGGCAGCATGCGCGGAACCGTGTATCGTCAGCAGGCTTTGATAGCACTCTCGAATCCCCGCAGGTCGATCGGTGCTGAGTTGCTCGGCCAATGCAATGTGCATGCTCATGTGTAAAAACGGATTGGTTTCGCCGTGCTCGGGTGAATAATCGCGTTCGATGCTATCGGGTGTTTCCAGCAGATGATGGTATTCCGGGTGCAATTCGATAATGCGAACAATCACCTGCTGCATGGCATCGAGTGTGGTCGCGTCGCGCTTTGCCTGCCAGCAGTCGTAGAATACTTTTCTGAGTTGATTGCGGTCGTTTCCGAACATGGGAATATTGTGTCTGGATGATCGTCTATATTAACAGATGCTGTGTAGCTTTGTGTCGGAGATCATGACGTGTCTTGCAGAAGATAACAGAGAATTGCCGTCGGAGATTAATCGTTGGTTAGTGCACGGGCCCTGAATTTAAAATTATTTACAATAACCTGACTCTACTGATTTCGATTTTCACTATATCAAGGAGATTTACAAAAAATGAAAAAATTATCAACATGTTTTATGGCGGCGCTACTGGTGTCATCTTCAGCATTTGCGGCCGACAACGGCATGGTTAAGCTCAAAAGCGCTTATGACGTAAAAACCACAGAGGCGCGTCTTATTGATAATCTGAAAGCCAAAGGTATGACTGTATTTGCTACAGTTGATCACACTGCTGGTGCGGCGAAAGTGGGGTTGACGCTGCGTCCGACCGAGCTGGTTATTTTTGGCAATCCCAAAGTTGGTACACCTTTAATGCAATGCAGCCAGAGCATGGGTATTGATCTGCCGCAGAAAGCTTTGATTATGGAGGATGCAAAAGGGCAGGTGTGGTATTTGTATAATGATCCCGAATACATGGCCAAACGCCATCATATGAAACATTGCGATGCTGCTGTCGCCAAAGTCAAACATGCACTGGCAATGTTTGCCAAACAGGCCACCTCAAAATAAAACCTGAGTAGCCGCCGAACCCTGAGCTTCGGCGTCTACTTTTTATTATCCTTTCAATTACTCGCTATCGCTTTCTGAATCAGTGGAATC
>CAYRNH010000252.1:0-3264 GCA_964425515.1 uncultured Thiotrichaceae bacterium
AAATCAAAAGGCTATGCCTGTTTCAATAGCTTTGTGCGGCCAAGTTTGCTATTTTTCACCTAGGGAAACTCTGATTACTTCAGAGTTTCCGCGATACAGGATGTATCGCCATTTTCGATAGCAGATAAGCTATTGAAAATGAAGAATTGGATGAAATCGCATTTCATCCATTTCGTGCCCTGAAAATTCATGGATGAATTATTCAGAGCCCCCATAACAATAATAAAACCTGCCGTGCTCATAGCATGGCGCTAAAAGGGAAAGACCGTGGATATTCAACGCATCATTCGTTACGCCCTGAGCCTCGCCGTTACATTAGTGTTTCTGCTCCATGTTGCTGGCTGGCTAAATATCCCGGTACTCACCAGTCTGGAGCATCTTGCCTACGATGCCCGGATCAGCCTTACCCTGCCGAAAGTCACTGACAAAAAAGTCGTGATCATCGATATCGATGAAAAAAGTCTGCAGAAAATCGGGCACTGGCCATGGAGTCGAGATGTCCTGAGTAAAATTGTCGATAATCTGTTTGATGATTACAAAGTTAATGTACTCGGTTTCGATATCGTGTTTGCTGAACCCGATATAGACGAAACAGGAAAAGCGCTGGATAAAATGGCCAGCGGCCCTCTCAGTAATGACCCAACCTTTCAGACTGAATACAGAAAAATTTTACCTGGTCTGAAACGCGATGAAATGTTTGCGCAATCCCTGAAAAATCGTAAAACGATCATGGGCGTAATATTTAAAACCAACAAGGGTCACTCTTTAGGTACCTTGCCGCCGCCAGTCTGGAAATTAAATGATAAGACCAGAGGACAAATTTCGTTTGAAACACCTCGTAGTTTCACAGCAAATCTAAAAATTCTTCAGGATGCGGCATACGATGGCGGTTTTTTTGACAACCCTATGCTTGATCGGGATGGCGTGTTTCGTCGCGTACCACTACTGGAGGCATATGGCGATAAGGTATACGAATCACTCGCACTGGCAGTCACCCGTGCAGCAATGGGCTCACCCCCGATTCATCTGATTACAGCCAATAATGAAAGCGATCCTAATCAACTGTTTCTAGACAGCGTGAAACTTGGCGACAATATCATTCCAACCGATAATGAAGCAGGCGTACTGGTACCCTACATAGGACGTCAGAGAAGTTTTGACTATATTTCGGCCGTCGACGTACTCAACAAAAAAGTCGATCCCAAACGACTGTTGAACAAAATTGCGCTTTTCGGTACCTCCGCACCTGGCCTGGTCGATCTGCGTACCACACCGCTCCAATCAGCCTACCCTGGAGTGGAGGTTCACGCCAATATCATTCAGGGCATCCTCGATCATCGCATTATGCACGAACCCGCCTACACGACCGGACTTGAATTTATTGTGATCGCTATCATCGGCCTGCTGCTCACTTTCCTGTTGCCGCTTCTGTCAGCACTATGGAGTTCGATCACTATTAGTGCTTTACTTGCCATCATTATCGGCGGTACTTTTTATTTATGGGTTGATCAGCAATTGGTCATGCCGGTAGCAACACCGGCGTTGCTGGTGATTCTGCTCTTTATTCTGCAAATGACGTATGGCTTTTTTGTCGAGTCACGCGGCAAACGCCAGCTGGCACATTTATTTGGTCAATATGTGCCGCCTGAGCTGGTAGAAGAAATGAGCAAAAAAATGGAAGAGATTAATCTTGATGGCGAGCTACGTGAAATGTCAGTGCTGTTCACCGATGTCCGTGGTTTCACCACCATCTCCGAAGGCATGGCACCGAAAGAGCTCACTGAATTTATCAATGGCTTCCTCACCCCGATCACCCAGGTGATTCATGAAGAACGCGGCACCATAGACAAATACATGGGTGATGCGGTGATGGCCTTCTGGGGGGCGCCTCTGGATGATCCACAACACGCCCTGCATGCTCTGAACGCAGCGATTCGAATCGAACAACGAATGAAATCACTGCGCGAAGAGTTTGCTGCCAAAAACTGGCCACCGATCTATGTCGGTGTCGGCATTAATACTGGCGAAATGAACGTAGGCAACAAGGGATCAGAGTTCCGCGTTGATTACACCATACTGGGTGACGCAGTGAATCTGGGCTCACGTCTTGAAGGCCTGACCAAGCACTATGGCGTGGACATCATCACCTCTGAATTCACCCGCCACGCGGTTCCCGAATACGAGTATCGCGAACTTGACCGGGTACGGGTCAAGGGCAAGGACAAACCCGTGACCATTTACGAGCCACTGGGCCTGCTGGAAACCATCGACAAAACAGTTCGTCAGGATCTAAAACGCTTTCATCTCGGCCTTAAACACTACCGCAACCAGCACTGGGATGAAGCCGAACGCGAAATTTTCGCTCTCAGCCAGCGCGACCCCGAGCGCAAGGTCTATCAGATCTACCTTGATCGCATTCAGTTTTTCCGCAACAACCCGCCTGAAGGCGACTGGGATGGAAGCTTCACCCATACCAACAAATAAAACCTGATCTAAATATGGTTATTATCTGCTCAACTACGCTATTTCATAGAACTCGGAGTATGAACCAGGTCACAAAACCATATAGATCGTTTGTGCATTCCGTCACATTTCGGCTATAAATGGGGTATCCCAACGAGGCAGCGGTTGCTATGAGAGAGCGCAGAACAACCTTCGACGTTAGCAATCAGGTCAATGTCGCCGATGCAGTTGCCGTCCGCGATGCTGTCATTGAAATCCTTAACAATGTCTACCATAAAGCTGATTTAAGCCCGCTAAAACAGGCATTTGAAGATGTTCATCGCCTGTTCCACGGCGAATACCCAACCTATCTGCCCTGCGACACGCTATATCACGATATGCAGCATACGCTGGATATGACCCTGGCGATGTGTCGCCTGATCGATGGCCACGACCGCAGCGTGAAAGCAGCCGAACGCATCGGGGTTGATCGCGCCATTCTGGGATTGATCACTGCGCTGTTCCACGATTCTGGCTATATCCGTCATGAACACGACCATCACCACTTCAACGGTGCAGAATACACCCAGGTGCACGTCAGTCGCAGCGCCGAATTTCTCAAGCGCTATATGCACAAGATCGGTCTGGGCGAACAGGCACAGCACAGCGCACAAATGGTGCACTACACCGGCTACGAAGTACTGCCCGAAAACATCCGCCTGCCCGATGTCAAAACACATATGGTCGGTCACATGCTGGGTACGGCTGACCTGATCGCGCAGATGTCAGATCGCTGTTATCTCGAGAAATGCCGCGACCGGC
>CAYRNH010000253.1:0-3212 GCA_964425515.1 uncultured Thiotrichaceae bacterium
GGCCTCCGGTATTGATATCGAACAGGCGCAGTATCCGGATGCCTATTACCTGATTATTTCGCTGAACACGCGCGGCGTGCTGGAGATGCGCGCCTACAAAATCAGCGATGGTAGCGCCAGCGAGGTCAAAATCACCATTTAGTCAGACATATCATGGCGGTAGCAGCGCAACACCGAAATACCATGATATATTGAGCCCTGGAATGAACTACGATCAGGCATGAACCGTGTCAGCTAGTCGGATTTTCGCCGCACTCACTGGATGGCCAGGGCGCCAGTTGAATAAACGTATTCTCTATCTGGTCGATCTCACAACCTTCGGCATTATGTCCTTGCGCGACTGGTATCGGCGCATCAAAATCTTCGACAGCCGTAGTTACGATACGATTATCTCGCAGATTATATTTACCGGCGTTGATGCGCTACCAACCATTAGTTTTCTTGGCCTGCTCACCGGGTTTTTATTTACCTTTCGCCTGATTGGCATTCTCGATTCGCTGAGCAATGCTGAGGACCTGGTCAATATACTCGCCACTGTCATCGGCCTGGAAATTGCGCCGCTGCTGGCCGCCTTTATCCTGATCAGCCGCACAGGTTCTGCCATTGTGGTCGACATTGGCAATATGAAATTACACGGCGAGATCGAGGGCCTCGAAATTCTGGGCATCAATATCAACGATTATCTGATTGCGCCACGCATACTCGGCGCAGCCATTTCACAGCTCGCGATTAGTGTGTACTTCACCGCGATCACACTGGTGTTCGGTGTTATTCTGAGTGGTATTTTCCTGTCACCCAGCCATTTTGAATTTCTTACCACTTTGGGCAGCGCCTTTGATGCGCGAACGATTTTCAGTTTTGTGATAAAGAATCTGTTATTCGGCTACATCATTGCCACAACCGCCTGTTATCACGGCCTGTCGGTAGGAAACTCGGCCACCGAAGTACCGCAACAAACCCAGCAATCAATCGTGAACTCTTTGATTTTCATCTTTATCGTTGACGGCCTGATGGCTATCGCTCTGCTGGCCTGAGATGGAAACTGTACTCAACATTCAAAACTGCATCGCGTATCTGCCTCAGATTAATTATACCGGCACACCGCTGACTCTGAATATTAAACGCGGCGAGATCGTCAGCATTCTCGGCCCTGATTACAGCGGTAAAATGGAATGGCTGCACACATTCGCAGGCCTTACCGAACCTGCGCAGGGTGATGTGTTTTATGAAGCGACCAACACGCGCTGCCAGAACCGCAAACAATGGGAGCTGCTGCGCCGCAAACTGGCCTATGTGAGTTCCGGCACCAGTCTGCTCTCGGCGGCCAATGGCCTCGCCAATGTAATGCTGCCTGCAAAATATCACCAGCTGGATGAACATCAGGCGCTACGCAACCAGGCCATGAGCCTGATGGCCGAGCTGGGTGTACAAAATCAGCATGATCTATTACCCGCAGCTATGCGCCGAGACCAGCGTTATCGACTGGCACTGGCGCGCGCCTTAATGCTCAACCCTGAAGTTCTGGTTCTAGAAAATCCATTTATCCACAGCGATGCTGCTGGCAGTCGCAAACTCAAAGAATTTTTCCTGACACAGGCTAAAGTACATAATACAGCGCTGCTGATTATGTCGCATGATATCGACTTTAGTCTCAAGCATGCGCAGCAGATTATATTTGTCAGCGGTGAACAGGTATATTGTTTCCCCAGCACCGAACAGTTTATCAGCAGCGAAATAAGCAGCATACGCAAGTATCTCGACCAACCGGGCATACACTAATGGAACAACGCGACATTCCGCACACACATTATATTCATCGCCTGAGCTACAGCGCTCAGGAACGAATCGTAGGCGCTTTTCTATTGATTGCCGTAAGTGTTCTGATCTGGCTATTGATAAGCGCCAGCGCGGCACAAATTTCTTTCGACAAATACTTTACGCTTTACGGTGAACTACAAAGCGAACAGGATGTAAACACGAACACCGACATTATTATTTCCGGCCTGACCGCAGGCAAGGTTGAGGATGTCAGTATTAACAAAGACAACAAAGTCGTGGTCAAGCTGCGTTTGCAGGAACGTTACCATTCGCTGGTTCGCACCAACTCTGTCGCGCACATCAATGCATTTAATTTGGGCGTTATTAACAAATCGGTCATCGAGCTCAGTGCAGGCGACCCCAAGTTACCCCTGATGGCCGATGGCAGTCATATTAAAATTCTATCCTCTTTTAGCATTAAACAGCTGATCACCAAAGTCACCCCGGCGCTGGACGATCTCGCGAATACCATCAACCAGGCCAACCAGCTACTCGCTGCGATAGATCCGGCCACGGTCAAAGACTCAATCAAAAACCTCAATGCCATTTCCAGAAATGCACTGGCAATAACCGCAGAAGTAAAATCCGGGAACGGCCTTGCCAACAAAGTGATCTACGATGAAACCATGGCTAAAAACATGCTGGCAGTTTCAAACAATCTCGAACTTGCCAGCGCTCAGATCAACAAACTGATCGTGGTGCTGAACAAAGAAGTCCAGACGGTCCCGGGGCTCATAAATAAAGTACAGCCCTTGCTTAACGATGCCGATAAAACCATCAAGGCCACACAGCGCATCTGGCCCATTTCCTCTGCTATCGGTGATAAAAAGAAAAATAAGCAATTAACACCACAGGCGCCCGCGAATGATTAACAAAAACTGGCTGATGCCTGTTTTCATCACAGCCCTGCTTTCAGCCTGCGCCAGCACGCCGGAAAACCCGCCGCCCGAGTTATTGAGTGACGCGAACACCCTGATCGATAATGGTGTAACACAGTACAACCAGGCCAACTTTTCAAAAGCGAACGAACTGTTCGGGCAGGCCATGTATCTGTATCGCAGCATCGACAATCCGCGCGGCACGGCGTCATCATATATCGATCTCGCCAAAAGCGCGCTCGGCCAGAACCGCATAGCCTCTGCCGAACGCTGGATACAAAAAGCGCAGACCATAGTCAACTTCGAGCATCTGACCGCTTTACAGGATCACATCACCATCATTCTTTCCAGCATCGCGATAGAAAAAAGCGATTTTAGTCGCGCAAAAAAACTGCTTGCTCCACTGCTCGAACCCGGTAGTTCGACCAACGCCAGCACCCGACTCGCAGCGATGCAAAATCGAACCCGCATTGCCTTTGCCGAAAACAGCAACGCTGCCGAATGGACCGAACACTA
>CAYRNH010000254.1:0-3196 GCA_964425515.1 uncultured Thiotrichaceae bacterium
ATGTTCCACGACGAGTTGTTCATTTATGTCGGGTGCTAAATCGCTGCGCTCAGGCACGTTCTTGAAAACGGCTTCGAGCTTGGTCTCGTCCAGCGTAATCCAGTCAACGATGCCTTTCTGTTTGGCCATGTTGAGTGAATCTGCAATGCGGGTCTGCTTTTTGGCTTTTTCGCGTACTGCAACTACGTCGTTCGGGCTAACGCGGTAAGATGCTATGTTGACCACGGTGTTATTAACCGTGATGCATTTATGGTTCACCAGCTGGCGCGCTTCCGCACGCGTGGCACCGAAACCTGCGCGATAGACCACGTTGTCGAGACGGGTTTCCAGCAACTGCAGCAAAGTTTCGCCGGTTGCACCTTTAAGGTGAGCCGCTTCTTTATAGTAATTTCTGAACTGACGCTCGAGCACACCGTAGATACGACGTAGCTTCTGCTTTTCACGCAGCTGCAGAGCATAATCAGATAAACGACCGCGACGCGCACCGTGCTGACCCGGGATCTGGTCCAGCTTGCACTTGCTTTCCAGCGGGCGCAGCGAGGATTTCAGTTCAAGGTCAACGCCTTCACGACGACTGAGCTTACATTTTGGTCCGGTATATTTGGCCACTTAAAAATCTCCAGTCTTACAGACTAAACGCGACGTCGCTTGGGCGGACGGCAACCGTTGTGTGGTATAGGGGTAACATCAGTAATGTTGGTAATCTTGAAACCCGCATTATTGAGCGCACGTACTGCGGACTCACGGCCGGGTCCAGGACCTTTAACCATGACATCCAGATTCTTCATGCCGTATTCCTGCGCTCTGACGCCAGCCTTCTCGGCAGCCACCTGGGCAGCGAACGGTGTGCTTTTGCGCGAACCACGGAAACCCGAGCCACCCGAGGTTGCCCAGGCCAGAGCATTGCCCTGACGGTCAGTGATGGTCACTATGGTGTTATTAAATGACGCGAAAATATGCGCAACACCGTCGGTGACCGAACGTTTAACTTTTTTACGTGCTTCAGGCTTTGCCATCTTGATACTCTTTACTTGGTAATAGAACGACGCGGGCCCTTACGGGTGCGTGCATTTGTACGGGTACGCTGACCACGCAGAGGCAGGCTCTTACGATGGCGAATACCACGATAGCAGCCCATATCCATCAGGCGCTTGATACTCATCGAAACTTCACGACGCAGGTCACCTTCGACCATGTGTCTACCCACTTCGGTACGCAGCACTTCCAGCTGTTCTTCGGAAAGCTCACCGATTTTCATGTCGGGAGCAATCTGAGAAGCCTCGCAAACCTGTATCGCACGGGTTTTCCCGATGCCATAGATATGCGTCAAGCCAATCACTGTGTGCTTGTTGGGTGGAATATTTATACCAGCTATACGAGCCATTTATCGTTTCCGTCTGTGCGCGACAAAGCGCGCAATTGTACTTAGATTACCGTTTTAAATCAAACGCGATCAAAACAAACACGGGCAGCCGTGCTTAGCCCTGGCGCTGTTTGTGGCGCGGGTCACTACAGATCACGCGCAACACACCGTGGCGCTTGATCACCTTGCAGTTGCGGCACATTTTTTTAACTGATGCACGAACTTTCATTTTCTGTCTCCGGTTAGCACCGATTTCTGTCAAATTCTGTATTAAGACTTATAAAACAAAGTCTTATTAACGGCCGTAGTTCTGAAGATTGGCCTTTTTCATAATCCCTTCGTACTGGTGCGACATCATATGGGTCTGGATCTGAGCCATAAAGTCCATCACCACAACCACGATAATCAGCAGGGATGTACCACCAAAATAGAAGGGTACATGCCAGTACAAAATCAAAAATTCCGGCAGCAAACACACCACGGTGATGTAGATCGCGCCAACAAAGGTCAGACGGGTCATCACCTTGTCAATATATTTGGCAGTTTGCTCACCCGGACGTATACCAGGGATAAACGCGCCCGATTTCTTCAAATTGTCCGCCGTATCGCGCGAATTAAACTGCAGCGCGGTATAAAAGAAGGCGAAAAATATAATCGCCAGCGCATACAGTAAGACGTATATCGGCTGTCCCGGTGACAGCATGCTGGCGAAATTAGCCAGCCATTCCATACCCGGTGACTGGCCAAACCAGCTAGCCATCGTCGCCGGGAACAAAATGATACTGGAAGCAAAAATTGGCGGAATCACCCCGGCCATGTTCAGCTTCAGCGGCAAATGGCTGCTCTGCGCAGCATACAGGCGACGACCCTGCTGGCGTTTGGCATAGTTCACCGTAATCCGGCGCTGGCCACGCTCGATAAACACCACAAAACCAGTCACCAGCACCGCAATCGCAAACACCAGCAGTGCGGCTAATGTGTGCAGCTCACCGGTTCTAACCAGTTCCAGGGTACTGCCAACCGCTCTGGGCAAACCCGCGACAATACCTGCGAAAATAATCACCGATATGCCGTTGCCGATACCACGCTCGGTCACCTGCTCACCCAGCCACATCAGGAACATGGTTCCTGTAACAAGGGTTACCGCAGCGGTGAATACAAAACCAATACCCGGGTTGATCACCAGCGGATTAGCACCTACCGACTGGCTCTGCAATGCAATCGAAATACCCACCGACTGAAAGCTGGCCAGGACCAGGGTGAAGTATCGTGTGTACATCGCAATTTTGCGACGACCCGCTTCACCTTCATTTTTAATCTGTTCCAGCTGCGGCATGGTAACGGACAGCAACTGAATGATAATCGACGCCGAAATATACGGCATGATACCCAGTGCAAACAGCGACATACGTCCCAGCGCGCCGCCGGAGAACATATTGAACACGCCCAGAATGGTACCCTTTTGCTGATTGAACAAGGTCGACAATACATGCGGGTCTATTCCAGGAACCGGGATATAAGCACCGATGCGAAATACGATCAAAGCCCCAAATACAAACAACAGCCGCTGCTTGAGTTCCTGCATATGTCCAAGCGATTTCATAGGCTACTGCTTCTCTTCTAAGCCTGAATGCTGCCGCCAGCTGCTTCAATGGCCTTGCGTGCACCAGGAGTAACTGCAATACCTTTAAGGGTAACGGCTTTGGTGACTTCACCAGAAGCGATTACTTTTGCTTTCAATGTCGCTGCGGGCACGATATCGGCCGCAACCAAAGCGGCGACATCAATCACATCAGCCGTCATATTATTCAATTCGTGCAAACGCACTTCGGC
>CAYRNH010000255.1:0-3178 GCA_964425515.1 uncultured Thiotrichaceae bacterium
TCGCCGGTGCGTGAGAGCAGTGCCAGGGTAAGATAATAGACTTCAAGTGTGGGTGAAATAATCCGCGCTAGCAGCTTAAGCTGGGCGTAGTGTGCAGAACCCGAAGCAGGTTGGGTAAAAACTTCAAGCTGTGCATTTTTCAGCAGCAGGCCATGACCCGACATGGCTTCGAGTAAATGGTCGATCATCTGTGGCAGCTCGTTTTCAGACCAGGGCAGGAATAATTCAGCCTTGATAAACGGGTAGGCCAGGCCGATCAGATTATGTATCTGATCGCGAGTTTGACTGCGAATATTGAGAAAGCAACAGGCGATCAGCGACGGCAGTGCCAGCAGATGTAAAATGTTGTTGCGGTAATAGGTGAGCGCAATCGAATGTTTGTCATCCAGGTAAATGATATCGCCCAGTTCATGCGTACGCCTGTTTATCATGCACAGTTGTTCGGCATGCTTAATCTGCTGCTCAGGTTCGAGTTCGGTAATCAGTACTCGATCTGAATAATCAAGACTGCGAATGACTGAACGGAAACTGGAAATGGAGCCGCACAGTTCCTGCTCATCCATGTGCTGTTTGGTAGTGGCCAGCATAATGGTCGAAATCAAATTGACCGGGTTAACCACAGCGGCCTGATTGATTCGAGTCATGATACTGATTGCGGTATTACCTACAGCATGGCGCAACCATGCAGGTCGTGTGGTGTTATCAAAAGCTTCATCAGGCCAGTCGGCATGTTCCGAGCTCAGAATATCATTAAGAAATATGGGCTTAGCGAAATTGGCATAAACACGGCCGTAATGTTCACGTATATTAAATATGGCACGGATTGAGCCGAACAGGGTTTCTGATTTTTTATCGCTGCCTGCCAGCTCTGCAGTATAGGCTTTGCTTTCGATTAATTTTTCATAGCCGATATACACCGGAACAAAAGCGACCGGACGTTGTTTATATTGTAGAAAGCCGCGAATCGTCATGGATAATATGCCGACTTTGGGTTTGAGCAAACGACCACTGCGGCTGCGGCCGCCTTCGATAAAATATTCAATTGGCATGCCGAGTGTGAGCAATGAAGCCAGATATTCGTGCAACGCGGCTGCGTAAAGCTTGTTGCCTTTAAAGCTACGACGAATAAAAAATGCGCCACCACCGCGAAAGATGCGGCCAATGATTGGCATATCAAGATTTTTACCTGCGGCTATATATGGAATCGCAAGACCTTCGAAGTGGATCAGGTAAGACAGCAACATATAATCAACATGGCTGCGATGGCAGGGCACATAAACCAGTTCATGTGTCAGAGCCAGTTCTTTCAGATGTTCATGATTAGTAACGACAATCTCAGAATAAAACCTGTGCCAGAACCAGGTGAGTAAGCGTTGCATCAGCTGAATGCTGATATTGCTACAGTCAGCAACAATTTCGTTAAGGTAGCGACGCGCCTGTAGTGTTGCGTGATACTCGGATAGTTGATCGTCTATTGAACGTTCGTAAATAGCTTCCTTCAGCGCTGGCTTTAGTAACAGGTCACGTACCAGTGTGCGGCGGTGCGAAATATCAGGCCCCAGAGTTGCGGTTTTCATTTCGTTGAGACGAATTTGCAGGTCCTGCTGTAAGCGGTCGATGGTTTCGTCTGTACTCAGCCCGGAATAAGTGGTGCTGCTATAGGTGATGACCTGAGAAAAGGTCAGCAGGGTATTTTTACCCTGAAACAGAATGGTAAAAAGTCGTCGTGTGCGGCCGGCGATGCCCCAGGAGTCGGCAAATAAAACCGACAGCCAGTGCTTTTGCTTCGCCACCGGGCGTCCCCAGAAAGTGGTGACGGGAACAAACTGAACTTCCAGCTCAGGGTGTTCCTGTAATTTTTCGATAATGCCGCGTAATTTGCGCGATCGCTTGGGCCGCTTTAACAGCCAGGCCTTAAACGGCTGGCTGGGTGCAATGGTATAAACCGAGTGCCAGCGCCTGAGATCAGGATGGTTAATATAATTCAGTGGTGAAGGCAGGCCGAGACGTTGGCATTCATGCTCCAGCACCAGCAGGCACGACCAGGCGCGCGCATGGAGTACATAGATAACGGGTTTCTCAGGATCGAGCTGTATTTGATCGGCACTGTTTGGCAGTGCTTCTGATCGCACCCAGAGATAGAGAATTTTACGCGCAAGAAAGTTAAGTGACTGTTGCAGCAGCATTTAACGTGCTCCTGTCAGAAGGATAAGCCTGCGGCGCGAAACAGGATTAATTGTCAGAACAATCATTCCGATAGTGTAGCAGGCGAAGCATCCTTATAGGAGGCGCTGTATCGGTAATAAAGAGAATAACCAGTTACTGAGTTTTTGACGAAGACCGCGGCTGGGCTGGCGGCTCAGGCAGGTAGAACCACCGTGCCAGTATATGTGATGGCTTTTATCCTGGGTTAATTTCCAGTATTCACCATAAGATTGCTGTTGTTGTATGTGTTCGGTGATTTCAGAGGCGAGTTCGGCATTGTCTATCAGCAAGCCAATTTCAGTATTGAGATGCGCGGAACGCGGATCAAGGTTAAGCGTGCCAACATAGACACGGGAGTTATCATAGACCATGCACTTCGAATGCAAAGCATAGCTTTTTTTAGAGCGCCTGTTCGAGCCGTTAGCCACACGCTTTTCATATAGTTCAACGCCCATTGAAAGCAAAAGCATGCGGTAATGCTGATAGCCCGAAAATGCTGCTGTCACATCAATCGATGATAATGAATTGGTAAATATCTTGATTCGAGTTCCATCGTGTATCAGTTGCCGCATGGTTTCGAGCAAGCGATCGTCCGGAATAAAATAGGCGCTCACAATAATAATTTCTTCGTGTGACTCCAGCAAACATTGATTCAGGATTTCAACGATGCGCTTACCTTTGTTGCCATCGAATTCCGGCGAGTCATAGAGCACATCAACTTTGGTAGTAATAGGTAGCAACCCGGTTTTCGAATTTAGTTGCAGTAAATTGCTGATGTGATAATCAATAAGCGCAAGCTCGTTTGCTCTATTTTTAAGGCGCGTATCGATTTTTTTACGTAAATGTTTAAAGTCGAGCGTACGAGGACGCAGGCTTACCAGTTTGCGTACAGCAAAAGAAAGCTCATGGTTCCAGAAAGTATCAAAGCTATCAGACAGGGTTTCTATACAGCTGCCCGCGATCAATAAATCCA
>CAYRNH010000256.1:0-3160 GCA_964425515.1 uncultured Thiotrichaceae bacterium
AAACTGATCAAAAAACTCAAACGCATCATTTATTGTTAAGTCTTGCTGGCTTTTGCCTGATTTTATTCTGCAATAAAACTCTCCTCGCAGAACCCATCGTCATAAATACAAACAATACTCAGCATATTCGGTTCAAGCATATCACGCCAACACAATATCGCTTTGAAAATGGAGTGCTCAATGCCGAAGTAAAAAATAGCGCTTCGTTTTTATTGCTACCGTTCAAAAATAAAAAAATAGTTCATGCTGTCACTTATGACTGGAAATTGATCTCAGGAAAACTGAACGTCACAGATGCTTCAGAAGAAACCAGACGCGCAGGAGATGACAGCGTGTTCAAACTGGGTTTGATGCTGGCAGCGAAAACACAATCGTCTCTACCCTTTTACGCTCCACACTGGTTGAAACAGGTCAGGGCTGCTCTTTTATTTCCTTCGGAGATGATGATTTATATTGTCGCTGATGCAAAACACGCTGCCGGTGAGCACTGGATCAACCCGTACAATAGTCGTATCGAAATGATTACCGCAAAGAGTCGTAAGCTCGATTCGGGCTGGTCTGAGGCAAACCATGTTTTAAAACAACCAGTGGACGTGGTCGGTTTGTGGTTAATGTCTGATGGTGATAACACCGGGTCAACGTTTAAGGCGCAGATAAAAAACATCAGGCTGAAGTAATTACTCCAGCCTGAACTTCTGATATCACTTTGCTTTGTGCGTCTGGCTTCGTACTTTGCGACGAGGCGCCAGTAAAGAAAATATCGCCAGCACCAACAATAGTAATGCAGGATGCATAACACCGGCACCGCCTTTGGTCTTATCAGGCGCGGGCGCTGCCTCGGCGGGTGGAATAGCTACACCACCGGGATCACGAATAACATAATCGCGCACCCCATCTGCATCATTCGGGCCGCCATCTTCGATCAAAAGCTCTATACATGTGTTCAGCGGTGTCAGCCCTGGTGAGTATTCAATACTACCGGGTGCGGGGCAGACGCCATCGCTACCGGGAGCGCTGCTGATGGTATTGTTTGCATCCACTACAAATGACGACCATGCACTTCCGTTGTAATTACGATAGACCGCATTGTTGAGGATTGCCGCCTGCAATGGAATCACGACATGCGCCGAGGTAATCATGTCGTTGAGGCCGGTCACTTCAAAATCATAGAAACCACCATCATTGCTGTCGCTATCCTGCGGGTTCATTCCGGCTCCGCCGTTCAGGCTACCGTGCTGGTTTATGTTCTGCTGGCTCACCAATGCACCTGAAGCATCCGAAGCCAGCGCAGTAGTACCCAGACGCAACTGCAAACCGGGGTCGGTCGCCAGCAGATAAGTGTTCGCCGGATCGCCGGTTTCGTTCTGCAACACATTACGATCAACAATACGGTTGTCATCCAGATAATCAGGGATGCCATTGCCATTACTGTCGACTGCACCTTCGGTGGTGTTCGCAATACCGTCACCGTCACAGTCTGTATTGGCCGGCGTGTCTGCGACACCATCCAGATTACAGTCGGCAAGATCCGGTGCCGTGGCTGCTACATTGAGGATGAATGTAGTCGTGTTAGTTTGACCACCATCGTTCACCGTCACAGCCACAGGATAGGTACCCGCCGCCAGGCTCGATGGGCTAAAGCTCATACTGCTGCTGTCTGCGGCATTCACAATACTACCGATTCCGCCGATGGCATTGTCGGTCCCACTCCAGTCGAACGCAGGCGCGGTGGCAGGATGGGTATCCGTGGTATTCACAGTGAGCACTACCGCACCTGCGCCAACGTACACAGTATGACCGGTGGCAACACCATTCTGTGTGACTGAGGTAGTCAATACCGGGGTCGTATCATGGTTCACGATGGCGACCTGGGTGGTATTCGCCGGACCGAGTACTGCGTTGACAGCATTCGACAGTCTGATCGTCAGGGTCTCATCCTGTGCAATCGTACTGGCGATAGTAATATTGAGTTTACCCACCCGCCCGGGATTATTCCCGTCAACATCCGTCTGACCGATGGTCAAAATCCCCGAGCTTATATTGTAGTCACTGCTGCTCGCAGTCCCGCCAAGCTGGTAGTGCACAGATACCGGATAATCTGCCGCCGGGCCGTTTAGCATGAATCGAACGACCGCAACCTGGCCAGCACCCACTGTCTGCCCCGGAGTCGTACTGAGTATCGGTCTTACGCGTACATTTTGTGTTGCATAGGAAAGATTGCCTGCACTGTCGCAGGTACTCCAGTTTGCTATGTGCAAGCCCGGTCGGAAAGGCGGTGCTGTCAGCGGATAATTCGCAAGCTCACTACACGCACTAATCGTCGCATCTATGATCGGTACGATACTGTTGATACTGCCGTCATTGCCGTCAAGTGCAGATGCAAAACCCAGATCCACATCGGTCAGATAGCCAGTCGAATTTACCGTAACCGCAGGAGGCGCAGTGACGACCGGGCCAACAGTATCTAGAGCAGGGTTTGTGCCCGCGCGATATTCGGCCAGGTTGGAAACGCCATCACCATCGTAGTCTTTAGCTGCATCGGTTGGATCCAGAGGATTGAGGAATGAATACAGGTTTTCATAAGTATTCGGCATACCATCGCCATCTATGTCTTCGTCACAGGCATCACCACCGGTGAGGAAACCATTAGCGTCTTTTGCCGTTGGATCAACATCACCATTTGCAGGGATACCGCTCGGATCAACCGCACCGTGGACCGTATCGTTATCCATATCTGCCTGACTCGCATTTGCAACACCAGGACAGTTATCGGAATAATCCGCAATGCCATCGCCATCGCTATCCGGTGGACTGGTAGCAACACTAAATGTCTGCGTCGTTGATTGAGTACCATTAGAAGCACCGCTTGAGTTCGTATCGGTCACTGTGATAGTTACTGTTGCAGTCGCTTTGTTAAACACCCCAGTACGCGGCGGTGTCCATGAAATTTGACCAGTTCCGTCTATCGCCATATCTCCAGTTGTGCCAGTGCTAGTGACCGCGCCGCTCAAACCAGTACCACCCAGACTATAAGTAAACGAAGAATCGTCCGGATCGGTAATCTGATTAGGACCCGCTGGATTGACGTTATAGAAGCTCGCTGGGACACCCTCGGTTAATACCATCGCCGTGGTAGGCGCCGTCGCGTTAATAACCGGCG
>CAYRNH010000257.1:0-3136 GCA_964425515.1 uncultured Thiotrichaceae bacterium
AAAAAGAATCGCGCGGCACCGAGGTCGTGTTGCATCTCAAGGACGATGAAATCGAATTCGCCGACAACTTCCGTCTGCGTCATATCATCAAACAATATTCCGATCATATTTCTTTGCCGGTGATGATGTTGAAGACCGACTTCAAGGCTGAAGATGACGCGGAAAACGAAGATAAAAAAGAAGCTTCGCCAGAATACGAGCGCGTTAATAGCGCAGCGGCCTTATGGGCGCGTGATCGCAAAGAAGTGAAAGACGAAGAATACAAAGAATTCTACAAACACGTCAGCATGGATTTTGAAGATCCGCTCGCCTGGGTTCATAACAAGGTTGAAGGCAATCAGAGCTACACCTCGTTGCTGTATATTCCCAGAAAGGCGCCGTTTGATCTTTATGAACGCGAACATAAACGCGGTATCAAGCTGTATGTGAAACGCATTTTTATCATGGACGATGCGGATCAGTTGATGCCGACCTATCTGCGCTTTGTCAAAGGTGTGATCGATTCGGATGATCTGCCTTTGAATGTGTCGCGCGAAATTCTGCAAAAGAACAAGGTCATCGACCGCATACGCGGTGCCTCGGTGAAAAAGATTCTGGGTCTGCTGGAAACCATGGCCAAAGATCAGCCCGAGGACTATGCGCTGTTCTGGAAAACTTTCGGCCAGGTAATGAAAGAAGGTCCGATCGAGGATTATGCCAACAAGGAACGCATCGCTAAATTGCTGCGTTTCAGTTCTACCGAAACCGGTAGCGAAGAACAGACCGTATCGCTGGATGATTATGTCAGCCGGATGAAAGAAGGTCAGGACAAGATCTATTACATCACCGCTGACAACTTCAAGGCAGCGAAAAACAGTCCGCATCTCGAAGTCTTCCGCAAAAAAGGCATCGAAGTGTTGTTGCTGAGTGATCGTGTTGATGAATGGCTGGTGTCGCACCTGACCGAGTTTGAAGAAAAACAGCTGCAATCAGTTGCACGCGGTGATCTTGATCTGGGCGATGTCGACGATAAAGATGAAAAAGCCGCGCAGGAAAAAGCCGACAAAGATTACGGTGAAGTAATCGAACGCATGAAAAAGACGCTGGATGATACTATTTCAGATGCACGCGTGTCGCAGCGTTTGACTGACTCACCCTCCTGTCTGGTGCTGGGTGCAAACGACATGACGCCACAAATGCAGCAAATTATGCAGGCGGCAGGGCAGTATGTGCCGAAGTCCAAGCCGGTGCTGGAACTGAATCCGTCAAATGCTCTGGTGCAGAAACTGCGTGATATCAAAGATGATGCCGAGTTCAATGACTGGTCGCATTTGTTGTTCGAACAGGCGCAGCTGGCTGCGGGCGAGCAGCTGGATGATGCTGCAGAATTTGTCAAGCGGGTCAATCGTTTGCTAGGTGCCTGAGTCTCTGTAGTCACAACGCCAGGGACGGCGAAGTGATTTTTTTATTTTGTATTCATCAATATTGCCAGCACCAGTATCGCTAATACTGAAGCCGCGATAACAATCAGTGGTGTGATAACAGAGGCTGCTTTATTCTCGCTGGAATCTTTCGGCCTGACATTATTTTGTTCATACTCATCTATAACTGCACGCGCGGCTTCAACATCTTCGTCGGCAACGTGTATCGTAGCAAAGTCCATTACCGCTAAATCACCCACCCCTCCCTGTAGATAATGGCCGCCGACATGTGCATCAATTTCGTATGTTTTCAGCAGGCCTGCAACGATATGTGCTTCTGATATATTGCTTGCTTTGTAAATGAGTTCCATGTGTTCGCTCTTAGATGGCAGGGCTAAAGTCAGATTGCTTCTGGTGTGCCGCCTTATCTGATTTCGTAACTCTGTTAATGCACTGTGCGATGTGTGCCAGACTTTTGATATTGATCGGTTTGACGTGTTTATCATTATTTCCATAGAGTAGCAATATCGGAGCATAGTGAAACTCGTGTGCTATTGAACGCAAGAAGCAAAAACATAAGGCATAGCAGGCTGATTTTTAAGGCGCTTTTTGTTGTGTCATTGTTGGATGATGAATGTTACAAATAGTCTGGTAAGATCACCCGACGAAATGCAGGAGCTGATTGCGGCTCTAGCGTTTATACTTCCGGATCTTTTGAAAACGCTAATACTCGGATATTTCCTGATATGATACAAAGCTATTCCAGTCGATTCGCATATGTAGCGTGTTGTTTGCTGATCTGCGCATTCGGTATACTGGCTCCCGCTACCGGCCAGTGTAAGAGCCTGAGTGATATTGAATATCGTTTCTTATATGTTGAGCCTGGACAGACCCTGCATAACATTGTCAGTCGTTTATACCCTGAACAGGAAGCGCGCTGGCCACAACTTCGCAAAGAAATTGTGCACTTGAACCCATCCGCATTTATCAATGGTAAAGAAGCTGGTCTGAAAGCCGGTGTACGGCTCATCTTGCCACATAAAGACAAACCTAAACATGCGCCAAAACGCGTTGGCGATGTGGTGCAGGTACAAGGCCAGGTGGTGGCTGTAGGGATTGATAAAGTCACACGTAAACTTGCTGTTGGTGATGGCGTTTATGTCGGCGATAAACTGGTCACTGGTGAAGATGGTTATTTGCGACTCAACATGATTGATCATGCCAAGCTTGATCTGCGCTGTTTTACCATTATGGTGATCGAAGAATATGCACTGCATGATACTGATCGTCGTAGTATCTTGAAATTATTACGGGGCAGCATTCACAAGATTAGTGGTGAAATAGGCAAGATGAGAAATGATATATATGAGCTGCAAACGCCGGTCGCCAGTATTGGAGTGCGTGGTACCGAGTATGCCTTGCGGGTATTTCAGTCCAAAGGTTGTGGTGGTACGGTTGATACGGATGATGGTCTGTTTTTAAAGGTGATCAAGGGACTGGTGGCTGTCACCAATCATGCGGCTTCTACTGTCGTTGCCAAAGGAAACCAGTTATATATTCCTTTGCCCGACGCTAAGCCTGTTGCCAAAGCTATTCCACCGGGTGTATTCAAGCCTGTTGCCAAACCCGTTGAGAAAAAGCCAGAAGTTAAAAAAGAAGGGACCAGCTGGTGGTGGTACGTGCTGGGTGTTGTTTTAATTGCAGCCGCGATGTAGAGATAGTTAGGAGTGAGGAGT
>CAYRNH010000258.1:0-3131 GCA_964425515.1 uncultured Thiotrichaceae bacterium
CGACAAGGACGAATGATGTTCGCAGAAACGATCAATACAGTTATTTTTATGGCTCTTCAGAAGAATTGATGGTTAGGTCTGTGCCAAACCATCAATTTTCCTGAGGATCTATGATTTAAAGTCTCAGGATTATATTGTTCCAGCGTCCACCGGAGCGATCATTGTGGAAGAACTCTAACGAAGCATCCCCTCTCCCCCTGGGAGAGGGCCAGGGTGAGGGCCAGGGTGATGGAGCCAGATTTGTGCCAACCCACAAATTTTTCCAGAGGATCCCTATTTATAGAGTGGTTCCAGCGAGTCAGCCGGATTGTGAGAGCGGTCGCTCGGCGCTGAGTCTCGGTATTGATTGAAAGCATCGACCAGACGCTGTCCCTGCCAGGCCTGCGGCGAAGCGCTGTACAGTGCGGCACTCAGCTCGCGTATCGCCTCACCCAGTTCAGCATGGCACTGTTGTGCAACATCGGCCAGGTTGGCGATATGCGTGCTCGGCCAGCGAACATTGGCCCAGTCGAGCAGTGCCTGCCGGGTTTGCGCAGGCTGATTGGCAGCACACTGCTTTTGCACTTCGCTCGCCAGACGGCTCAGAGAGCGCTGTTTAGCCGGGGTCGCGGACGACTGACGGCGTCTCCAGAATAGCAGCACAAGCGTGGTTAGCAGCCAGCCGCAGCCGAGCCCGATGCTCAGCCAGCGCCAGTGATTAGTGCTGACGGTATCCACAATTTTCAAAGGCGCTATGGTTGGCGCGCTGGTATTGCCTGCGGCAGTGTTGGTGTTTGGCTGAGGTGTTGCGGCAGCTGGCGGATTCGCCAGGGTATTGGCGACGCCGGTGACATGCAATACATGCTCGGGCAGGGTGGCCGTTTCTGTTTTGCCAGTCACCGTGTTCCACCAGGAAAGCGATACCGCCGGCAGGGTGTAGTCACCACTGTGGCCGGGTATCAGTGCGGTTTTCATGGTGCGTGTGCCGGTCACGCCCGATTCGTTCTTGTCATTTTTCAACGCAGGTTGATCGGCATATTGCTGCAGTCCCGGGATATCAGCAATTTTGATATTGGGCAGTTGCTCTGCGCTCAGGCCTTTCGCCACCACGCTGATGGTGCGAGTCACAGGCTCACCTGCTTTTAGATGATTAATGTCAGCAGACCATTGTTCCACCAGCGTGACATGTTGCGCGGGCAACCATTTCGATACATCCTGACCCGCAGGAACAGGCTTGATTTTTACCGTCACCGCCTTTGAGCGCAGGCGCTTCATCGTGCCCTGTTGCATAAAGGTGTCAAAAAATGACTGGGGTCCCTGATTGTTCGATATCAGGCCCTGGAATAACACTGGCTCGAAAGTGAGTTCACCACTGTGTTGCGGAAATGCAGCAAACTTGAGTTCACTTACTGCGTAACGTTCGCCATTGCGGAAGGCGTCATAATTTTTGACACCACCGAGTTTGAAAAAGATGGTGTCGGGGTTATCGGTCTTGGGCTGGCTCAGCGTTGGCTGACCGACCGGAATATTACTGTACAGTCGAATGGTATAAATAATCTCAGACTGCACCCAGGCCTGTTTCACATTGGTTTCAACTTCCATATAAATGCTGGCGCCAGGATCGCCGGGCTTTTGTGGTGCGGACGATGATTTACTCACTGTGATGCGAAGTGCAGGACTCATCTCATTGCCAAAAGGCACTGGCGGTACGGTAATCACGCCGGATTTTTTGCTCATTACCGCCAGGTCCCAGGATTTTTTCAGGCTCCAGCTTCCATTCACTGACCGCATATTCGTGCTCTGCGAACTATTGAGGATTTCAAAATCTTTGTTGAGAACGCTGAAGTCCGGATCGTCGACATTGCTATCCGCTTCATAAGTTAGATGGAATGATTCATCCATGTGCACCGGGTTGCGATCCACTTTTACCGTGATGTTGGCTGCCAGCGCCTGGCCACACACGATCATCGCTGCCAGAAACAGAATGCTCTTGATATAGAGAAAGCGTTTTACCATGGTTGTTTATCCTCGACCTGATTCGGCAGGCGGCTGTACTGATACAGAAATTTGCGACGCAACAGGCCGCCGGGATCATCCGGAATGCGGCGCAGCCACTGTTCGGCAGCTTCATCATCTTCTTTGGCTTTGGCGTTTTCCTGGTCGCCCGCCACTTTCTGTTGCTGAGCATTCTGTTGCTCAGGTTTTTGCTGGTGCTCCTTATCCTGCTCGGCTCTTAGATTGTTTTTTTCTTTTTCAGTTTCAGGCGCTTTCTGTTTTTGCTCTGACTGGCTCTTTTTGTTTTTTTGTTGATCGGATTGTGACTGCTGCTGGTTCTGTTTCTGATCTTGATCCTGGTTTTGCTGTTTTTGTTGCTGGTTGTTGTTTTTATCGGCCTGTTTCTGGTTCTGCTGATTTTGATCTTTATTTTGATCGGAGTTTTTCTTATCAGATGACTGTTGATTCTGTTGCTTGTTGTTTTGTTGTTTCGACTGTTTTTTATCTTTCTGATTCTGGTCCTGATTTGAATTCTGTTTATCAGACTGCTGCTGATCCTTTTTGTTATCCTGCTTATTGTTCTTATTGTTCGACTGTTGCTGCTTCTGCTGTTGCTTGAGCGCCTTTTCAACCTGCTCGCGATTGTACTTGGCATCTGCATTATCAGGATTGAGTTTCAGTGCCTGATCATACGCGTCGATGGCATCCTTATATTTCTGCATCTGCGCCAGCGCATTGCCGCGATTATAGAGTGCGTCACTTTTCTTTGACGGCTCCAGATCTTTCGCGGCAGCAGCGAAATCACCCGCGCGGTATTGCGCAACCGCTTTCCAGTCGGGTTGCTGGAACAGTTTGGCAGCGGTTTTGGCATCGCCATTTTTGAGCGCTTCCGCCGCTTTTTGATCGGGTCGCTGCCAGAGAAAATGACTATCCTGTTTTAATGTGTCCAGCAGGCCCGCGGCATACACCGGCTGCGGTAGCATCTGCATCACGAACAGCAAACACAGGAACGAAGCCAGCCAGCCACGACGCGCGCCGAGTGCGGCCAGCGGGATCACCAGTAATAACAGCCACGGGCCTTCCTCGCGCCAGATATCAGCGGTGAGTTTGGTGGCGACCGCTTTGTTTTGTCCGTGTCGACTGTTGAATAATTTGCT
>CAYRNH010000259.1:0-3104 GCA_964425515.1 uncultured Thiotrichaceae bacterium
CAGCGATAGCCTGTACCCTCTGTGCCAGATACAATGCGTGGCGATGAAACTCGGTCTGGTAATCAATCCTCTGGCAGGTATCGGTGGCAGCGTCGCGCTCAAGGGCAGCGATGGCAGCGCTATTGTCGACCAGGCGCTGGCGCGCGGTGCCGAGCCGATGGCGGGCGAGCGCAGTCGCACGGCTCTGCAGGCGTTGGCGCAACATCGTATATCCGAAGTGAAAACCGCGAGCGCAGACATGGGTGAGAACCTGCTCAGGCAGCTCGGCATGCCCTGTAGCGTGGTGTACCACGCGGATGATGCTCAGCGCACCACCGCGCAGGATACCCAAAAGGCGGTACAGGCGCTGGTCGCTGCCGGTATCGATCTGCTGGTGTTTGCCGGTGGCGACGGTACCGCGCGCGATGTGCTCGACGGGCTTAATACAGCCCAGGCGGCCAGCCTGCCGGTGCTGGGCATTCCAGCTGGCTGCAAGATCCATTCAGCGGTGTACGCGGTAACCCCGAGCCAGGCGGGTGAATTGCTGGCGCTGATCGCAGACGGTTTGCCGATGAGCCTGCACCCGGCCGAAGTCATGGATCTGGACGAGGAGGCATTCCGCGCCGGTCAGGTGAAAGCCAGCTGCTACGGATATCTGCAGGTACCTGTCGACGATACCCGGATGCAGGTGATCAAGCAGGGTGGCATTGATCATGAAGCCATGGCCTTGCAGGATATTGCCAGCGATGTGGTAGAGAATATGGCGCCTGAGGTTGTGTATTTCATCGGTTCGGGCTCGACCACTGCGTCGATCATGGACGAACTGGGGCTGGAGAATACATTGCTCGGGGTGGATGCAGTGCTGGATCATCAACTGCTGGCGAGTGATGTTGATGCGACGGCCATGCTGCAACTGGTCGCGCAACATCCGGCAAAAATTGTGGTCACCAGTATCGGTGGCCAGGGTCATATTTTTGGTCGCGGCAATCAGCAGTTCAGCCCGGCGCTGATCCGTAAGGTGCTTGCGCAAACTGCGGCCGGTCATGTGGGTCGCGATAATATTCTGATCGTCGCCAGTAACGAAAAATTACGCAGTCTGGATGGACGGCCTTTGCTGATCGACAGTGGTGATCCGGCACTCGATGCCGAATTCGCGGGTATGGTGCAGGTCATCAGTGGTTACCAACAACGCACACTTTACAAACTGGGTCAGTCTGATCTGAATCATTCAGATTTAAAATGACAGGGTTATACTGGCCACAGACCGGAACAAAATACATCCATCGCTCACAGGTAGATATTGATGCAAGACTCAGAATACGTTGACGGCTTATTAGAATTTTTAAAAAATTCACCGACGCCATTTCACGCGGTGGAACAAATGGTGCAGCAACTGGAGCAGGCCGGTTTTGAACGCATCTGCGAAGCCGATGCCTGGAACCTGAACCGTGATGGCAAATATTATGTGACGCGCAGTGATGCCTCGATTATTGCATTCACACTGGCGGGTGATCCGGCGACCTCCGGTTTTCGTATGGTCGGTGCGCACACTGACAGTCCCTGTTTGAAAGTTAAACCTAAACCCGAGCTGGTGCAGTCGGGTTATTACCAGCTGGCGGTCGAAGTCTATGGCGGGGCTTTGCTCAATCCCTGGTTCGATCGTGATCTATCGTTGGCAGGGAGAGTGAGTTATCTGGATAAGGATGAGCACATCTGCCATTGCCTGATCGATTTCGCGCAGCCGATTGCAACCATCCCCAGTCTTGCAATCCATCTTGACCGCGAGGCCAACGAGAACCACAGCATCAATAAACAGCAGCATCTGCCGCCAGTGTTGCTCAAGCTGCCCGAAACCAGCGGCGATGTAGAACCGCCGCAGTTTCGCGATATTCTGCTCAAGCTGGTGAATAAACAGAACCCAGGCGCGCAACGCGTACTGGATTATGATCTGAGTTTTTACGATACCCAGCCGCCATCGGTGATTGGCCTGCACCAGGATTTTATCGCCAGTGCACGGCTGGATAATCTGCTGAGCTGTTACACCGGACTGGTCAGTTTGCTCAAGGCCGGTGCGGGCCACAATTGCCTGCTGGTGTGCAATGATCATGAAGAAGTGGGCAGCATGTCGGCGACAGGCGCACAAGGGCCTTTTCTGCATACTGTGTTGCAACGTATTAACGACAGTAACGAAGCGCTGGCACGTTGCATGGATCGTTCGCTGATGGTGTCAGCCGATAATGCGCACGGTGTGCATCCCAACTTTGCCGACAAGCACGATGCCAACCATGGCCCGATATTGAACCAGGGGCCGGTGATCAAGCTCAATCACAATCAGCGCTATGCGACCAGTAGCGAGACCAGCGCCATTTTCCGCCATCTTTGTGAGCAGGCGGATATTCCGGTGCAGTCATTTGTGGTGCGCAGCGACATGGGATGCGGTAGCACCATTGGGCCAATCACCGCCAGTGTACTGGGTGTACGTACACTGGATGTGGGCGTGCCAACCTTCGCCATGCATTCGATCCGGGAGCTGGCCGGGCGCTGGGATGGTTATTATCTGTACCGGGTATTGCGCGAGTATTTTGCCCAGACCTGAGCCAGGCAGATTCCAGGCTATCTTTGAAGTGGTTATTTTTTAGCCATTTTCGAGGATTGCTCGGCTGTTTGAGGCTTTCCTTTTGATATCAACGGTATATTGAAACTGCTGATACTGGCAGGCGAGAAATCGCACCATAAAAGTGCAATTAAAACCTGTTTTTTCCGCTGCACGGCTCTTTCCAAGTCTGGCTTTCAGCCATAGAATAACTCCTGTCCTACTTGTTTTAGGCGATGAGGCAATTTCAGTCATCCCTTGTGTGAGTTTAACCGGCTTTATGCCGGTTATTTTTTGCGCTCGAATAAGTGATTGCGCATATTTGCTGCGGACTTGTATATACTTGGAATAAGTATTCAAAACATTAAATAAAGTATTGATAATCAATGACACGTCCAATTAATAAATCGCTCAAACTGGCTGATGTTTGCTACGACATTCGCGGTCCTGTGCTGCACGAAGCCCGTCGTCTGGAAGAAGAAGGACACAAGATCCTGAAACTGAACATCGGCAATCCTTCGCCGTTTGGTTT
>CAYRNH010000260.1:0-3055 GCA_964425515.1 uncultured Thiotrichaceae bacterium
CAGCGAACTGATCGTGATGTCGATGCAGGCATTACTTAATAATGGCGACGAAGTTCTGATTCCTGCGCCCGATTATCCTTTGTGGACCGCATCGGTGAGCCTGTCGGGTGGTAATCCCGTGCATTATATGTGCGACGAGCAATCGGACTGGTATCCTGATGTTGCGGATATAGAAAGCAAGATCACTCCGAACACACGTGGCATTGTACTGATCAATCCGAACAATCCGACCGGTGCAGTGTACCCGGATGCGGTGTTGCTGGAGATCATCGAACTCGCGCGAAAATATGATCTGATTATTTTTTCGGACGAGATCTACGACAAAATTTTATACGACGATGTCACGCACACCTCGACCGCATCGCTGGCCGATGATGTTCTGTTCGTGACATTCAACGGATTGTCGAAAGCGTACCGTGTTGCCGGTTTTCGCGCAGGCTGGATGGTGATCAGTGGTTCCAAGTTGCACGCCAAAGATTATATCGAAGGCATCGATTTGCTGGCCTCGATGCGTTTGTGTTCGAACGTTCCCGGGCAGCATGCGATTCAAACCGCACTGGGTGGTTATCAGAGTATTAATGATCTGGTGAAACCCGGTGGTCGTTTATGTCGTCAGCGCGATCTTGCTTATGAGCTGCTAACACAGATCCCTGGCATAAGCTGCGTCAAACCCAGAGGTGCAATGTATCTGTTTCCGAAGATGGATCCGGATGTCTACAAGTTTGCCGACGACGAAAAAATGGTACTGGAAATGCTGCTCGAAGAGCGCATTCTGGTTGTGCAGGGCACAGCCTTTAACTGGCCACGGCCAGATCACTTCCGTATTGTGTTCCTGCCATACGAAGATGAACTGCGCGATGCCATCGGACGCATCGAACACTTTTTTGCACATAATAAAAACTGAGATGCAACAGCGGCTGCTCGCGATACAGCAG
The DNA here is from genome assembly GCA_964425515.1 of uncultured Thiotrichaceae bacterium. Lineage (GTDB taxonomy): Bacteria > Pseudomonadota > Gammaproteobacteria > SZUA-229 > SZUA-229 > JASBSR01. Next base: position 936 of record CAYRNH010000260.1, read on the forward strand.
ACAATTTCCAGTGCTGCTGAAAGGTCAGGCCGTGGTGCAGACGAAGTTGCACTGATCGCGGTGAGCAAAACTCGCAGTCTGGCAGAAGTTCAAGAAGCGATCGCCTGCGGACAAACCCAGTTCGGTGAAAACCAGATACAGGATGCGCTGACTAAAATGGCTGTCTGTCCTTTCCCGCAGGCCGAGTGGCATTTCATCGGTCATCTGCAATCCAACAAAATAAAATATATCCCCGGCAACTTTCAGTGGTTGCACACACTTGACAGTATCAAGCTGGCGACAAAATTAAATACTTCTCTGCAAAACGCCAATATCGCAGCACCGCTTAATTGTTTGTTGCAGGTAAATGTCAGCGAAGAAAAAACCAAATCAGGATTGCGCGTCAAGGAAGTGAACGAGGTGCTTGGGAAACTACTGGAAGCGAAGCTTTCCATGTTGAGCCTGCGAGGTTTGATGACCATCGGCGTGCAGGGTGATGAATCGCAGACCCGTGCAGCCTTTCGAGAGCTGCGTGAATTGCGTGATCGTTGTCGGGAAGAATTTAATTTACCTGGTTTTGATCAGCTCTCGATGGGCATGTCTGGTGATTTTGAAATCGCTATCGAAGAAGGATCGACCATGGTGCGTATCGGCACCCGGCTATTTGGCGAGCGAAATTATACTAACAAGCTATTAGTCCGCAAATGAACGCTAATAAACGCGAATAAAAACAAATACACTTATGTGTGAAGTGCGCCGCAGGCGCACAAACAAAACATTTGCGTTTATTTGCGTTTATTAGCGGACTGATGCTTTTATAGTTATATTTTAATTAACTCGGCGTAAGCTAGCAGTTCTTCCAGTATGACCAGCTGCGCACCAGTCGTATCTGGTGCCTGTTGTAGTTCCTCGATATCGGCGAGATAACGGTTCAGCGTTCGCGGGCCGGCGGCCGGATCGATGAATCGCTGGTGTCTGAATGCATTCCAGTTTTCCATTTCTTCGTTCGACAGGGTTTCTGGATAATTGCGTGCGCGATAGCGGAACAGCATTTCGGGTAAACGCTTATCGTCGAATGAAAGGTTGAGTGCAGCCAGTTTTTCCGGGCTTGTATTACGTATGGTTTCCATGCGCGCGCTGTCCGAATCACTGAAAAATCCACCGGCATATATTTGCAGATCGGGGTCGTGGGTTTCAGGGAAGTTCTGTTCAGAGAAAATATCCCGGCATTTCGCCGCAAGTTCATCAACGTGGGCGAGGATCTGGTCACGGTTGGTTTCGCATTCGGATATATTAATCTTCAGGCGTTCGGCGCTGTCATCGTCCATGGTTTTTAATGGCACCAGCACAGGACACTTATTCAAATGCACCAGCTTCAGCGGAATGCGCGGTGCATCTTCGGGTAGTTCAGATGCTGGCGTGTATAGCCGGGCGGCGATCTCGACCGCGTCAACGGCGATAAAATCATCCGGTGGTGTTGCCAGATCATAAACCACGACGGCATTTTTATTGATCGGGTGCATGCAAATCGGCATTACCATGGCGATAGCGCCGCGTTCTGCCGAATACTTTGAGGACACGTGTAACATAGCTTCACGTGTATTGAGATTGAGCTGTGCACTGACCACCTGTTTTTTTCTCAGGCCGTACATGTATTCATATAAACGTGGCTGTTTGTCGCGGATCAGTTTTGCCATGGCAATGGTGGCATAGACATCGGACATAGCATCGTGTGCGGCTTCGTGTTTTATATTGTTGGCCTGAGTGAGTAACTCAAGACGAATGCTGGGATGTCCATTATCTTCAGGCCAGGTGATGCCTTCAGGTCGCAGTGCGCGTGTTAGACGTACGATGTCGATCAGGTCCCAGCGGCTGTTACCGAATTGCCATTCGTGCGCGTAAGGATTATAAAAATTTCGGTACAGGGTGTTGCGGGTGAATTCATCGTCGAAACGAATATTGTTATAACCCGCGACACAGGTTCCTGGGGTGGAAAACTCTTTATGAATAGCAGCGATAAATTCGGCTTCGATAACGCCTTCGGCCAGTGCTTTTTGTGGCGTGATGCCGGTGACCAGGCAGGCGCGCGGATCGGGCAGAACATCGTTCGCGGGTTTGCAGTACATCACCAGCGGATCGCC
>CAYRNH010000261.1:0-3051 GCA_964425515.1 uncultured Thiotrichaceae bacterium
GTATTTTTTGAGCAGGGCAACTGTCACGCCTGCGATCTATTGCACACAGGGCCTTTGGACAAACCAAACACTATTAAAGAAATTTCAAAAATGAATGCCGTGCAGCTCGACATGTGGTCAAACACACCAGTGCGCACACCCGAAGGCAAAACAACAACTGCTCGTAAATGGGCAAAAAAACTGAATATATTTTACGCGCCAACACTGGTATTTTTTGACACAGATGGTAAGGAAATAATGCGCGTAGATTCCGTAGTGCAATTTTATCGCCTCTGGGGCGTACTCGACTACATCAATCGAAGAGGCTATAAAACAGAACCCAATTATCAGGAATGGCGACTTAAGCAACGTAAGATTAAATAACAGAGCATCGGCAATGAAGAACATATTTAATGCACTACATGCTTTTTTGTGGGAGAAGGATCTCTCGACACTCCCGCACTGGCAAGCAAGTGGCTTTACGCTGTTAAGAATATTTCAGGCCGTGATTCGCGACCTCAAAAATGGTCACCTGACCTTGCGCGCCATGAGCCTGGTTTACACTACTCTGCTATCGCTGGTGCCATTGCTTGCAGTCAGTTTCTCGGTACTAAAAGGTTTCGGTGTGCGCGATCAGCTTGAAACGGCCTTAAATAACATGCTTGCGCCACTGGGTGAGCAAAGCGCTGAAATCACACAATACATTATTGGTTTTGTAAACAATGTAAAAGTTGGCGTGCTTGGCGCGCTCGGCCTTGGACTTTTGCTGTACACGGTTATCTCCTTAGTACAGAAAATTGAAAGCGCCTTTAATTTTACCTGGCGCATCAGTACATCCAGAAATATGGCGCAACGCTTTAGTGACTATCTCAGCGTGATTATGGTCGGTCCGGTACTCGTTTTCACGGCTATGGGGATTACGGGCACAATCAGCAACTCAGATATATTGACTTCTCTGACATCAATAGCTCCACTGGGTTTTTTAATTTCAATTGTCAGCAAGCTGTTACCCTACATCCTGGTGATTGCAGCTTTTACCTTTATTTATATACTGGTTCCTAACACTCGCGTGCGCTTCAAGTCAGCACTCGTTGGCGGCATTATTGCGGGTATTTTATGGGAAACAACGGGCTGGCTATTTGCCTCCTTTGTTGCTGGTTCAGGTAGCTATACCGCAGTCTATTCCAGTTTTGCTATTTTGATGATCTTCATGATCTGGTTATATCTAAGCTGGATCATATTGCTAATCGGTGCGAGCATTGCATTTTATTATCAGAATCCGGAATGTATCGCCAGTCAGCAAGGAACATTAACCTTGAGCTGCCGAGTACGAGAAAAGACCGCATTAATGGCCATGTATCACATTGCAAAAAACTTTTATGAAAATACGCCTGCCTGTACTCATGAACAACTTGCCAAAAAAATCGGTGTCAACTCGGAGGCTTTGCAAAAGATTATCGAACCACTACTGCAGGCAAATCTGATAACCACGGGCGGTAAAGACGGGCTGTTCTATATTCCTGCACATTCACTAGAGCATATTGAGGTAAAAACCATCCTTGATACGACTCGTGCTGCTGACGAAACGTCTTACCTTAATGCTGAAACGGTAAATGATAGCGATGGTGTCGAGCAGTTACTCGCCACGATGGACACTGCTATTTCGCAAAGCCTGAATAAAATGACATTACGTGACCTGCTGCTTCAGGCATAATAATAACTCTGGTTTCTATCTGTAAGGCAAATCGCACATCCTGCAATGTTTTTAGATTGCTAAGAAAGCGCTGAATAATTCCCCCGCGAAGCCTATGATTAAATCATAGGCTCCCTGACTTATGCTACAGTTGTACGAAATCGTCAGCCGATGCTAGATATGTCAAAATTATCCACAATACCCGATCCAGATCAGGCACTACCAGGACGTGCAACAGCTATGCCTGTACCGCCACAGCATTTTGTCAACGGCCATCCGCTCAAGCCCCCTTTCCCGGAGCATTTACAACAGGTCATTTTTGGACTCGGCTGTTTCTGGGGCGCGGAACGCAAATTCTGGCAAACCGAAGGCGTTTATACCACGGCTGCAGGCTATGCTGCAGGCATCACACCAAACCCGAGTTATCGTGAAGTCTGCAGCGGCATGACCGGCCACAACGAAGTTGTACTGGTCGTATTTGACCCGACCATCATCAGCTTCGAACAACTGCTTAAAGTGTTCTGGGAATCACACAACCCGACCCAGGGCATGCGTCAGGGCAATGATGTTGGCACTCAGTATCGTTCGGGGATTTATGTTACGAGTGATGAACAACGCCGCGCTGCTGAAGTCAGTCGTGAGCTGTATCAACACGAGCTGAGTCGCAACGGTTATGGCGCGATCACCACAGAAATTCTTGATGCCCCGGCTTTTTATTATGCTGAAGATTATCATCAGCAATATCTGGCAAAAAATCCTGGTGGCTACTGTGGTCTTGGTGGATCAGGCGTTGCGTATACCAGTAGCACGCTGAGATAGCAGCCATTCAGTCTATCGGGCTTGTCATTTGACCTGAATTTCAGATATGGAGTAGACTCGCTGCGCTTTTAGCAACAGTTTGCGCGTCAACATATTGAACAACTACAACGCGCTGACAGCTTCATAACCATGCCTTTGCTGGTGAGAGGCCTGTCCTCCTGATCCTCATTTTCTGACAGGTACAAGCATGAAATTAATCGCACTGTTTACCAGCAATAGCGTGCGATTACTCGCACTTATCACCACCTGCTTCCTGCCCTCACTGGCCACTGCTTCCACAGGCGCTATTACAACACATCCGCTCGACCTGACTACGCACGCTGTCGGTTATATTTCGCTGGCAGTGTTTGTGCTGGCCTATCTTCTGGTCACGGCTGAAGAATTCACGCATCTACGAAAATCCAAACCGGTAATTCTGGCTGCAGGCATTATCTGGGCGCTGGTGGCGTATGTCGCCACGCAACATGGCTTTGGCAAAGAAGTTGAACAGGCAGCTCGGCGCAATCTGCTTGATTATGCCGAATTGATGCTGTTCCTGCTGGTAGCGATGACCTATATCA
>CAYRNH010000262.1:0-3039 GCA_964425515.1 uncultured Thiotrichaceae bacterium
AGTGAGGCCACGGCTTTTTCCAGCAATTCTGAATATAGAGTGAAGCCGACTTCGGATATCTGGCCGCTCTGGTTTTCGCCCAGCAGTTCACCGGCGCCGCGAATTTCCAGATCATGCGTCGCAAGGCTAAAGCCGACACCCAGATCTTCCAGCGACTCGATCGCATCGAGGCGTTTTTTAGCGTCACCCGTGAGCAGGCTTTCCGGTGGCGTGAACAGATAGGCATAAGCGCGATGGTGCGAACGGCCAACGCGACCGCGAATCTGGTGCAGCTGCGCAAGACCGAGTTTGTCGGCACGGTTGATGATGATCGTATTCGCGGTCGGCACGTCGATACCGCTTTCAATGATCGTGGTGCAGACCAGAATCTGGAAGCGCTGATGGTAAAAATCCAGCATCACCTGTTCCAGTTGTTTTTCCGGCATCTGTCCGTGGGCGAATTCGATTTTCGCCTCAGGTACCAGCGCTTCCAGATCACGCACAATTTTTTCGATGGTTTTGACTTCGTTGTGCAGAAAATAAATCTGGCCGCCGCGTTTCATTTCACGCTGGCAGGCTTCTTCGATCAGTGCATCGTTCCACTGAGTGACAAAGGTATTGATCGAATGCCGCGCCACTGGCGGCGTTGAAATAATCGAAAGATCACGAATCCCGGCCAGTGACATATTCAATGTGCGCGGAATCGGGGTGGCGGTCAGGGTGAGGATATCCACTTCGGCGCGCAGCGCTTTGAGTTTTTCCTTGTGGCTGACACCAAAGCGGTGTTCTTCATCAATAATGGTAAGACCGAGGTCGGCAAACTTGACCGATTTCTGCAGCAGCTTGTGGGTGCCAATCACAATATCAACCTTGCCTTCAGCCAGCTGATCAAGAATCGCCTGTTGCTGTTTCGCAGTATTGAAACGCGACAGACATTCGACCCGGATCGGCCAGTCGGCAAAACGGTCGCTGAAGTTCTGAAAATGCTGTTGCGCGAGCAGGGTGGTCGGCACCAGAATCGCCACCTGTTTGCCATTGCTGGCGACCGCGAAAGCAGCGCGCATCGCGACCTCGGTTTTACCGAAGCCGACATCACCGCAGACCACGCGATCCATCGGCTGAGGCGAAGCCAGGTCATCGAGAACACTGTTGATCGCTTTGGCCTGATCTGGCGTTTCTTCAAACGGAAAGCTGGCGACAAAGCTGTTGTATTCATCCTGATTCACAGCATAGCTGCGCCCCTGGGTGGCCGCGCGGCGAGCATGGATCTCGAGCAGCTCGGCCGCCACATCGCGCGCCTGAGCCGCCGCCTTGCGCCGGGCTTTTTGCCACTGATCGCTGCCCAGCGTGTGCAGCGGCGCGTTTTCCGGGGAAGCGCCGGTGTAGCGGCTGATCAGGTGTAATGAGGTGACCGGCACATAGAGTTTGTCGCCGCGGGCGTATTCGAGCGCGAGGAATTCGGTATCAAAACCTGCACCGCTCAGTTTTTGCAGGCCAAGATAGCGGCCGACGCCATGATCCAGATGCACCACCGGTGAACCCAGATGCAGATCTGTGAGGTTTTTGATAATGGCATCGGCGTCGACACCACGTTTTTTACGCAGCCGCTTCTGTGCAGCATGCTGGCCGTAGATCTGCTGTTCGGTGAGCACCGTGATGGCTGGCGTCTCCAGCAGCAGTCCCTGTTCCATGTCGGCAACGGTGATGCAGAGCGCTTCTTCGGCATCCAGAAAGCTTTGCCATGATTCACACTGTCTGGGAAACAGGTGGCGCTCGTGCAGCATGCTGAGCAGGATTTCACGCCGTCCCGGGGTTTCCGCAACCAGCAGGCAACGGCCCTGGTAGCCTTCAATAAATTGCTGCAGTGCGTCACCCTGGGTGGCGTGGGGATTCTGTAGATGTGGTTCGGGCGGTGCCTTGACCGGGAAATTGTCTTCCGGGTGCAGTGGGCTGCTGTGGCGGTGACATTCAATTTGCGTTAGTCCTGCCAGTATGTCCGCGATGGTCTCGGCTTCCAGATACAGGCTGGCCGGTGGTAACAGCGGGCGTTCGATATCGTGGCGGCGTTGCTCGTAGCGTTCGTTCAGATCATGCCAGAAATGATCGATGCTGCCGCTTAAGGTGTCGGGACTGATGTATAAACTATTCTCAGGTAAATAGTTAAAAACAGTCTCTAACTCATTAAAAAATAATGGTAAATAGTACTCGATTCCATTCGGCATCCGACCTTCGCTGACACTAGTGTAAATCTGGCTGGCCAGGGGATCGCCTTCGATGCGTTGGCGGTAGCGTTCGCGAAAGCTCTTGATCGCGTCTTTATCGGTCGGGAATTCGCGCGCAGGAAGGATTTCGATGCTATCGATTTTATCTTCGGAGCGCTGGCTGCCCGGATCGAAGCGGCGGATGGTTTCGATCTCGTCATCAAACAGATCGATGCGGTAAGGGACTTTGGCGCCGGCGGGGAATAGATCGATGATAGCCCCGCGCACGGTAAATTCACCGTGTTCCATTACCTGAGAAACATTGCTATAGCCGCCGGCTTCCAGTGATCTGCGCACTTCATCGAGATCGAGCTTCTGACCGACACTATATAACTGCACCTTGCCAGCGATATAGCTGCGCGGACACAGGCGCTGCAGCAGAGTGTTGACCGGCACCAGAATGATGTCGCCAGCAGAGGTCGAGGGCAGGCGGTGCAGAGTCTTGAGGCGCTCGGAGATGATGCCCTGGTGTGGTGAAAACACATCGTAGGGCAGGGTTTCCCAGTCGGGCAGGTGATAGATGTTCAGCTGGTTCGAGCTGTAAAAACGGATTTCAGCTTCCAGTCGGTCGGCATGGGCGATATCGTCGACCACCACTACGACCGGACCTGCGGAGTAGCTACGGGCTTTTTCCGCGATCGCCAGGGCGTGCGTGCTGCCATAGAGCTGGCTCCAGCGTTGGGCGTTTAGTATTGCTGAAGGCAGTAATTGAACAGACAAAATGAACCGGGCTGTTGGAAGTTGTTGGGCTGGCTATTATCCAGTGCACAGGCTCAAATACAAGCGAGATACTGGCGGT
>CAYRNH010000263.1:0-1554 GCA_964425515.1 uncultured Thiotrichaceae bacterium
GCCGACGACTTTGCGCGACCTCAACGATGGCAGGTGTTAAACCGTATCCATATTCAAAGCGGTTCGGCACCAGATAACTGCAATGCTCCGAGCCCAGTGAACGCAATGCGCGCATCACCAGCGCCGTGCTGGTGGCGCCATCGGCATCATAATCGCCAATAATCATGATGTGCTTTTGTTCGATGACCGCGCGCGCGACTATTTCTGCAGCCGCTTTAATGCCCTTCAATAACACAAAAGGCAACAGACCCTGTACCGAATAATCAAGCTCATTCTGATCTGCGATATTACGATTGGCATACACTCGACGCAGCACTGCTGGCATCTCGCTCAGCAATGCAGAATCAGCACATGGTGTGCGGCGTTGAATTATTTTTGTGTTAAGCATCCAGTCTCAGATGATCTTTGATTGATCCACGCTTCCAGAAACGAAACCGGTATTTCGTGGATATTTTATACGCGCTACCGTTGCATGGATAAAAATGCACAGATATATTATTTTTCACTGCATACTGAATCAATGGCTGCAGCCATATTTCATCGAGTATCTTTAATTTTTGCTGCCAGTCTGCAACGTCCGCATAACTGATACTACTGAATAGATCATCTAACACCAGGCACACATGATCCGGCTGAGTATAGGAAGTCACAAACACATCCGCATTTTCTGGCAGCTGTTCGCATTCAATACCACCGAGCTTTGCCAGGCCACGCGCACAGGCATTGTTTGTCAGCACACGATTAAACACCGTTCGCATATTAACTGTAGCAGGCAAACGCCCTTCACCCCACAACCAGAGACTGTTGACCGGCAGATGACCGCGTGCTTCGCGCTGCTGGTTCACCTCACTCGCATGTAATAGCATCTGCGCTTCATTCATGAAACGTTTCCAGTGCTGCGCATCTAACCCGGCAGGCATGAACTGATTAATATTTCGGCCAATCACATCGTGCAGTGCGCTGGTCGAAAACTGGTGTTTCTCATTTATGTCCAGATACCAGTTTGCCACTGAACCCCGTTGCAGAACGATACCATCCTGCGAAAAATGCGCATTCAGCTCAGCAATTAGTTGCTCAGCCTCATCATCTTCCAGCATCAGACTCTGGGCATCGAACAAAATAGCATGATCAATATCCGCCTGCATACAGACCGGATCGGCGCGCAGCCAGAACGCGTCTTCAGGCTCACCGCCTTCGCCAAGAAACGCCAGTGCAGCGTGTGGCAAAGAATCATCGGAGCTATCAAAGTCAAATAGTGCTGCCAGCTGCTGGTGAAAATTATCGGCAGCTTTTATTTTGTCAGCGCGAGACAGCCATTTCCATAAAGGCAGTTGCTGTACGGCAGGATCGAGAAATTTCAGCGCCGCGCTTTGTGACGGCAAAGGGCCGCAGCAACCAGGAACAACCAGAGTCAGAGCGCCAGCCACAGCCACGCTCCTGTCATACGCCCGCGTTCATACGACGGCGCAGTTCGAACAGGGTCACACCGCTGGCAACCGAGACATTGAGACTGGACACCGAGCCCTGCATCGGGATCGAGATCAGTTCGTTACA
>CAYRNH010000263.1:1654-3009 GCA_964425515.1 uncultured Thiotrichaceae bacterium
TCCGCGCTGCGTAAACAGGCGCCGATATTATGCGGGTCCTGCACTTCATCTAATATGAGTAATAATAAATGTTCGCGTTCGAGCAGGTCTTCAAGCTCGACGCGTTTGCGTGAGCCGGCACGCACCCGCGCAACAACACCCTGATGACGTTCGCCATTGCATTTAGCACTGAGCTTAGATGTCGAAATCGTTTCCAGCGAAACACCCCTGGAAGTTGCGATGTCGGTCAGTTTACGAATACGGCCATCATTGCGACCCTGCTGCACCCACACCTGCAAAACATTTTCGCTATTGTTTCTCAGCGCAGCTTCTACCGCGTGCAAACCATAGATGATCTCGTGCTGAGCTTTCGACATTGGATAACTTATACCAGCTCGAAATCCAGCTTACGCTCATCCATGTCGACCCGCGCCACACGCACGCGCACTTTGTCGCGCATATTGAACACCCGACCGTGACGCTCACCGACCAGCTGATGCGAGGCAGGATTAAATTCGTAAAAGTCTTTTGGCAGACTGGTGATATGCACCAGACCTTCGACATACAGATCGTCGATTTCAACAAACAGACCAAACGAAACCACACTGGTGATGTGCGCACTGAATTCCTGACCAATCTTGTCGAGCATGTATTCGCATTTGAGCGCAAGTTCAGCATCGCGTGTAGCTTCGTCAGCACGGCGTTCGTTAGCGGAACAATGCTCACCCATAGTACCCATACGTTTCATGTCATATGGATAATCACGCAACGGCAATTTACGCACAATATGCTTGATCGCACGGTGTACGAGCAGATCAGGATAACGCCGAATAGGCGAAGTGAAATGTGCATAGTTATCCAGCGCCAGACCAAAGTGACCGGAGTTTTCCGGTTTGTACATTGCCTGCCGCATGGATCGCAGTAGCAACACCTGAATGACATGCCTGTCGTCACGATCTTTAATCTCATCGGTCAGTTTTGCATAATCGCTGGATTCAATCTTGCGTTGCGGTTCACCCAGGCGCAGCCCCAGATCTTTGAGAAAACCACGCAGATCTTCCAGCTTGTCATCATCGGGCAAATCATGCACACGATATAATGACGGCACCTTGTGTTTTGAGATAAAACTCGCCGCGCAAATATTGGCTGCGATCATGCACTCTTCGATTATTTTGTGCGCATCATTGCGAATCGTCGGATAGATGCTTTCGATACGTTGATCATCATTGAACACAATTCGGGTTTCGGTAGTATCGAAATCAATTGAGCCGCGTTTTTTGCGCGCCTTCGCCATGCAATCATAGAGCGCGTGCAGATTTTTCAAATGCGGCAGCACATCGGCGAGTCGTTTGCACTCGGCTTCGTCTTTATCCACC
>CAYRNH010000264.1:0-2991 GCA_964425515.1 uncultured Thiotrichaceae bacterium
ATGACTGGGCGGCGCTACTGCTGAGCGAAAACAGACAGGACGTTAGCAGAGTGACCGATGTTGCGCAATCATGCCCACAAAACAAGTTCGCTGGATCAGCGTGCAATATCACTAATATCTGAAAAACGTGCTCTCTGGCTCGATTTTTCGCATTTTTTCGATTCCTGCCAGGAACAGGAGTAAGCTGGACTTTCCCTGAATCGAGCCGTAGATATATCGCATGTGGTTACGCACAAGCTGTGATCTTTCATTTAATATTCCCACGCCCATCCCTTTTGTTCTGATGTTGCGGCCCCGTAGTGGTGCGCAGCAATGGATCGCTCGCGAGATATACAGGCTGGAACCCAGCGTGCCCGCGTTCGAATTTACCGATGAATACGGAAACCTCTGTCAACGCCTCATCGCGCCTACCGGGGTATTCAAGGTGTTTACCAGCGCAGACGTAATGACCGCGGATTATATTGATCAAAACCCGGGCGCGCCGTTTGTCGAAATTCAGAATCTACCCGACGCCGTGCTAGGTTATTTGTTGCCCAGTCGTTACTGTGAATCGGATCGCTTTCATGAGCTGGCAAGCGAGATCACAGCAGGCCAGATACCGGGGTATGACCAGGTCAACGCAATCGTCAACTGGTTGCGCGAGAACGTTACATATAGCCCCGGTAGCAGTATGGCTCTCCTGTCAGCAGCGGAAACCAATATCAGGCAAGTGGGTGTCTGCCGGGATCTGGCGCATCTGGGAATCGCATTGTGCCGCAGTCTAAGTATTCCCGCGCGAATGGTGGTTGGCTATCTCTACCAGCTGGAACCAATGGATTTGCATGCCTGGTTCGAAGTCTTCGTAGGCGGACGTTGGTATACCTTTGATGCCACGCAGGAAAACATGAAAGGTGGCTACGTAGCCGTCGGCTATGGCCGTGATGCTGCCGACGTCGCTATCTTCAATCAGTTTGGACCTGCGGTTTATCCAGCAACACAGACCGTACGTGTTGAGCGTATCCGTGAGTAGTCTTTAGCAAAGAGCTATCAACGGCAACAAACATGTCCCAGGCAAAGTAGAAACTGGACATACATGCCAGGTAAATTTAATTAAGGCCTTATCATAGATGCAATTCAATATACGACATAACACCCACTATCGCTATTCACGTCCAGTGCTGTTAGGTCCGCAACTGTTGCGTTTTTATCCTCGTAGCGATGGCACACAGCGAGTCACCAACTTTCAGCTCAACATTACTCCAGCTCCGGCAGGGCGCAATGAGCAACTGGACCTCGAAGGAAATCGAGTCACCCAGGTCTGGTTCAACAAGGAAACAGATCACTTCGATATTGAGGTGGCCATGCAGGTCGAGACTGTGCAACGCAATGCTTTCGACTTCGTGCTAACGCCTGAAGCCGCAGTTTTACCGATTAAGCATGTCGATGATTTTGTTTTTACCCTGGGCTATCTAAATCAAATTGAACCCGACAACGCCGTTACCAATTTCGCTAACGGACTCAGCCAGTCTGTCAATAACGATACCCTGGGTTTTCTTAATGCCCTGAACGAACAGTTGTTCACCTATTTCACTCATATCCATCGTGATGCAGGACCACCACAAAGCCCCGCCCATACCTTGCAGAGTCGTCATGGAGCATGCCGAGACCTGGCCGTGTTATTCATTGAATGCTGCCGCTCTGAAGGCATTGCTGCACGCTTCGCCAGCGGCTACCAGAAAGGCGATCTGCGAAGTGAGCGTCGCCATCTACATGCCTGGCCAGAAGTCTATTTACCGGGCGCAGGCTGGCGCGGTTTTGACCCAACACATGGCAAACCAATAGCAGATACGCATGTGATTATTGCCGCAGCGGCCAACGCAGGCGATACCATGCCAGTGAGCGGATCGTTTAACGGAAAAGGTGCGACAAGCACCCTCAACTACTCACTTCAAATTCAGGTATCAGAATAGTGATCGAACAGAGATAAGCCGGGCCATGTTATTTATTCTCATTAAAGGCTAGCGTCCCTTTATTCCCTAACGCCTAACTACTTGAAAATAGTCAGGATAAAGCCGGTGCGTCATTCCTGCTTGATGCGTCAACAAGGTAAAACCCGCCTTGCCAATATCAAAATCATACGGTGCTGGCGGCAACTGCCCGGAAGAAATCTCAATTATCTGTTCTCTGTCTGAATTATCTTTAATCAGGAATTTATCTAAAGTCCACGATACAGTAGCCAGCGTTTTCTCAGAAGCCACAGACCCCAGGTAAGTCAACGAAAAATCCTTGAATTTCAATGCTACATTTTTTATCTTTAAAATCCTTTTGTTGAGATCGGGAAGCAGAAGCGCGTCAATGTCAGAATAAAGTAATAATTCAACTTCATTTGTTCCGGAGTTGAAACCTGTTGATGGTGTTTTAAATTTCTTTTGATAAATCTCAACTGTTTGAATAGTTTTATTATCGCAGTGGAAAAACAAATCAATACTTTCCGCATCCGGCCCAAATGACTTCATCTTGTCACCATCCACCGGGATATTCTCAATGCGCTGCATTATATTTTTTACGACCTTACTATCATTAATCGTGACAGCACTAACGACCTGACGCACTGAAATTGATTTATATTTCTTAATTTCAAGCACTGCACATTCTTTAGTGTTGAACCATTGCTTTGGCATTTTTTCTTCTTCGCTTAGGCAGCAATTTTAAATACAAACATTATGTACACAGCGGCACCAAATACTGGAGCCGCATACCACCAATAAGAATTAGCGCTGCCGCCAGCAAAATAAAAGTAAATAACCGCCGCTGAACTTAGTACACACAGCCCCGGCAGGATAAACATTGAAAAGTCCAGTACCATCAAAGCATACTTCCCCAGCGAACCTCCATTTGCTACACCCCCACCAGCAAACACCGCCAACATAAACAGGAAATAGGCCAACATCATTTGTAAAAATGTTCCAACGATGACTCCAGTTAATGACATATATGCTCCTTACTGAATAC
>CAYRNH010000265.1:0-2932 GCA_964425515.1 uncultured Thiotrichaceae bacterium
AATGATTCCCTAATATCTTGTTTAGTTAATCCCATATTCACCTCTTAGTTTTTTACTGAATTTAATTTAATTACTTTTTATATATTAAATAAATCATACTAATACATTCCTTAACTGAGCGATCTACTTAAAATAATAATATTTTTGCCGCGAAGAACGTAAATGCCGCAAAAAATATTGTTGAGGGTGTACTTTCAATCGCACGAATCGTTCAAACCTACATTTGAATACTCACTAGCCGAACATACAAACACAAATATAAATCCATTTTTTTCTTTGCGAATTTTGCGTTCTTCGCGGCTAATGTGCTTTTAGGAACTTCTGTAATTCGGTGCTTCTTTGGTGATGGTGACATCGTGCACGTGTGATTCAGAGATGCCTGCACCCGAGATACGAACAAAGCTGGGCTTGGTGCGCATTTCGTCCATCGTCGCGCAACCCACATAACCCATGCTGGAGCGCAGACCACCCATCATCTGATGCACGATGGCATTGAGCGGGCCTTTGTAAGCCACGCGACCTTCGATGCCTTCGGGTACCAGCTTGTCGCTGCCTTCCGAACTGTCCTGGAAATAACGATCGCTGGAACCCTGTTTCATAGCACCCAATGAACCCATGCCACGGTAGGATTTATACGAACGGCCCTGGTACAAAATTTCTTCGCCCGGTGCTTCTTCGGTACCGGCGAGCATGCTGCCGACCATGATGCAGTAACCACCTGCTGCGATCGCTTTGGCCATGTCACCCGAATAACGAATACCACCATCAGCGATCAATGGTACACCGGTACCTTCGAGTGCTTTGGCGACATAACTGATCGCCGAAATTTGTGGCACGCCTACACCCGCGATAATGCGCGTGGTGCAGATCGAACCCGGGCCGATGCCGACCTTGACGCCATCCGCGCCCGCCTTGACCAGTGCTTTGGCTGCTTCACCAGTAGCGATGTTGCCACCGATCACCTGTACCTGATAATGTTTTTTCACCCAGGCAACACGATCCAGTACTGCCTGCGAGTGACCGTGTGCAGTATCGACCACGATCACATCAACACCGGCAGCTGCCAGCAGTTCGACGCGCTCTTCCGTGCCTTCACCTGTGCCGACCGCAGCGCCGACGCGCAAACGGCCTTCGCCGTCTTTGCAGGCATTGGGATAATCGGTGGATTTTTGAATATCTTTTACCGTGATCATGCCGCGCAGTTCGAAATTATTATTCACTACCAGTACGCGTTCGATACGATGTTTGTGCAACAGACTAAGCACTTCTTCTTTCGAAGCGCCTTCTTTGACCGTCACCAGTTTTTCTTTTGGTGTCATGATCGCGGATACCGGCTGATCAAGACGGGTTTCAAAACGCAGATCGCGGCTGGTGACCAGGCCGACCAGCTCCTCGCCACGCGTGACCGGTACGCCCGAAATATGATGTTGCTTGCGCAGTTCCAGCACTTCGCGGATGCTCATTTCCGGTGGCACCTGCACCGGGTCGGTGATAACACCGCTTTCGTATTTTTTTACCTGACGAACATTGTCGGCCTGTTCGGCAGGGCTAAGGTTTTTATGAACAATGCCAAGACCGCCTTCCTGCGCCAGCGCAATGGCCAGACGCGCTTCGGTCACCGTGTCCATGGCGGCTGAAAGTATCGGGATCTTGAGCTCGATATCGCGGGTGACCCGAGTGGTCAGGTCAACATCTCGGGGCATTACTACAGAATGCGCTGGAACCAGTAAAACGTCGTCAAATGTGAGGGCTTCCTCGATAATGCGCATGTGGGTTCCTGCTGTGCCTTGGTGGATGAGAAGGCGCCTAATTATAGGCTTCTGCTCCTCCCGGGTAAACAAGCAAGCTTTTCTCCGAGCTAAATATTTCGTAGGATGGTGCGTGTTTCAGACGATATAACCAGACAAAATAACAAATGTGAGGAGATCTATGAAATTACGCAAAATAACAACCGCTTTGACTATCAGTGCAATCCTGATCGTGCCGGCCATAGCTACCGCAGGCACCTCTGGCGAGTTCAACCAGGCCGTAAAAGACGCGACAACTGCGATCAATAAGGCCAAAGCCGCTAATTACGAGTGGCGTGACAGCAGGAAGATTCTGAAACAAGCCGAGAAAGCGGAAAAAGCCGGCGATCACAAAAAAGCCATGTCTCTGGCCAACAAGGCAAAGGAACAGGGTATCCTTGCGGTGGCACAGTCCAAACGATACGCCCACCCCACCATGCGAAACTGAAACCCGCACCGAAGAGATAAGCCGGGGCAACCCGGCTTTTTTTTATAATGTCAGCAGAACGAACCGTTTATAGCGTCAGCGAACTCAACCGGCAGGTCGCCGCCCTGCTCGAACAGGAATTCGCCTGGATCTGGGTAGAAGCCGAGATTTCCAACCTCGCACGCCCCGCGTCCGGCCACATTTATTTCAGCCTGAAAGATGATAATGCACAAATCCGCTGCGCCATGTTTCGCAGTCGCAATAGCGGCCTGAGCTTCACACCAGATAATGGCCAGCAGGTGGTGGTGCGCGGCAAGGTCAGCCTGTACCAGCCGCGAGGCGACTACCAGCTGATCGTCGATCGCATGGAAGAAGCCGGCGAAGGTGCCTTGCGCGCTCGGTTCGAGGCACTGAAAAACCGCCTGGCTGCGGAAGGCCTGTTCGCAGCCGAGCACAAACAGGACATCCCCGAGCTACCAGGCTGCATCGGTGTGATCACCTCCAATACCGGGGCCGCGATCCGCGATGTACTGAGTGTGATCGGCCGCCGCTTTCCTTCGATTCCGGTAAAGCTGTTCCCGGTTCCGGTACAAGGAGAGGCGGCAGCGCCCGCCATCTGCAAGGCACTGGCACTGGCCGAATCCATGGCCGAGTGCGATGTTGTGCTGCTGGTGCGCGGTGGTGGCTCACTGGAAGATCTCTGGGCGTTCAATGAAGA
>CAYRNH010000266.1:0-2914 GCA_964425515.1 uncultured Thiotrichaceae bacterium
TCATTCCAACCCTCACATGTAAAGACGAGCCAGCCCCATGAATATTCCACAAAAAAATGCAGCGTTAAATGTGAATACAACAAGACTCTGAGGCGTCTGATATTAACCTCGTAAGAACTAACCCACAACTGCCAGGCGACGAAAACATGAAACAACGGGCTAATATATCAATATATTCGAAAATACTAATATTAATTACAGGTATGTGTTTAGCGCCAACGCTATTGGCAGCGAACAAAGTAGTATTAATGGGGGCTGACGGAAAACAGCATGCTGTCAGTGATTATATCGGCAAAGGAACATGGACCCTGGTCAATTTCTGGGGCGTTCACTGCCCTCCCTGCCGGGAAGAAATGCCCGAGCTGGTGCTGTTACACGACAAATACAATAAGACCCTGGTCTCCGTGCTGAGTATTGCCATCGGATTCCCCAGCTTTGGCTATCCCGATAAAGACGAAGTTCGCGCCTTTCTAAAGGAATACATGGTGGATTTTCCAGTGCTGTTCGGTAACGAGAGCATTGCCACAAAATTAGGCGCCGATGCCCTGGAAGGCCTGCCAACGACGCTTATGTACACCCCTGAGGGCAAACTGGTAGCGGAGCAAACTGGCGCCATCAACCAGCAGATCATTCTCGACTTTATAAAAAAATACAATAAAAAACATAAAATTAAAAAAAATACCAAAAAATAGTGAATAAACCATGAACCACCCCCGTCTTTAATCTTGAGACCAGGCCTTATCGACTGGGCGAATGTACTACAGCAAAAAAAAACCAGCATCCCGAGCCATAAGATTGGGCTTGTAAAATGCGAGGACATAAATGCAAAAGCACATCCCCCAACGGCCTGGTATGACGGTATGTCGCTACCACACACAGGCGCCGCACCTGATTTAAGCCTTAATCTTTTTAATTAAACGTACTACCACTAACCGGAGAATGTAATGAAAACCATGATACGCGTCATTATGCTTGCAGCCCTTGCAGCCGTGACAACCATAAGTTATGCGGCGCCTGCCGTTTCCAGCGACAAACCCTTTGCAGACAAACACGTTGTTTTGCAAATCAGTGACCCGAATCCTTTCAAACAGACTCTGGTACTGAATGTTGCGAACAACCTGATCAAGCACTATGGACAGGATAAAGTTGATGTTGAAATCGTCGCTTTTGGCCCTGGCTTGCGCTTACTGCTCAAAGACAACCACAATAAAGGTCGTATTTCTGGCCTGGTTTCTGAAGGTGTACGTTTTTCAGCCTGCAACAACACCATTCATGCCATGACTAAGAAACTTGGTCATCCCCCAGTTATGAACCCACAAGCCAAGGTTGTTCCTGCTGGCGCAGTGCGCATCATCGATCTGGTGGCTGATGGTTACACTCTGATCAAACCGTAAACCAGCAATATCTTTTAAAAATTAATAAGTTAAAAATCTAAACCCGGAGGAGTCAACGTGACTACCAAGCTTAATAAAAAGCGATTATTCGCTTCTGCACTACTATGTACTCTTGTCAGCGCACCCACATTCGCTGCTAACTGGCTGATGCTGCAAGGCACAGAGCCAGAAGGCACTGCACCACGCGCAAAAGTCTGGGGCTTTATTCAGACCCAGTACCAGAAAAATACCAGTGAAGCCAATGCAACCGGTGGTTACGCGCCACCCAAGCTGATCGGGCCAAATCTGACCTCGCAATCACAGTTCAATGTTAACCGTGCACGCGTTGGTGTTCGCGGTACTGGTTTCCCACTCGATGAAAAAGTTAACTATTTCTTCCTCGCCGAGTTTGGTAACAATGCGATCACAGCACCTGTCAACGGCGCTGCTTATATCTCTGACGCCAGTATTACCCTGAATGAAATTCCTGGCGCACGCATCCGCATGGGTTTGTTCAAAACACCTGGGTCTGAAGAAGGTTTACAGGCAATCCATGTATTTGACTATGTCAACTTCACTACTGTGACCAACCAGTTGTTACTGGAACGCATCCCCAATGCAACATACACTCCTAACGGTCCAAATTCGACCACACTGCCTAACCCCGACAGCAGCACTTTGAATAAATTCGATGCACCTGTCAGCGCTTTCCGTGATGTAGGTATCCAGGTATTCGATACCTTTACAACAGGCAACTGGGAAAACAGCTATGCAGTGATGATCGGTAACGGTAACGGCACAAACTTTGCCGATAACGACAACAAGAAAGATCTCTATCTGTACTGGTCATCAGAGCTGGTCGGCGCAGGTCAGGGCGTGTTCCGCCAGGGTCTGAAAATGTTTGTCTGGAGCCAGACCGGCAAACGTTTACTGGTCGATTCAAGTGGCATACCTAACGAATATGATCGTGATCGCAGCGGTCTGGGTGTGAAATGGCTGACCAGTCGTTTCCGCGTAACGTCAGAATACATGCAAGGCAAAGGCATGATCTGGCAGGGTCCAAATAAACCAACCTTCTACCTGAATGATGCCGTCGCCGGTACGCCCAACGATGCTGTTGGTAACGGCACCAAAGGCAAAGCTAATGGTTACTACCTGGAAGGTGGCTATTTTATTCCTAGTTCAAACTGGGAAGTTGATGCACGCTATGACGTGTACAACCGCCTGAGCGGTGACAAGAAGGGTGTTGCTGGCCCCCTTGCTGGCAAAGGACTAGAAGTACAGTTCAAAAACATCACGCTTGGCGCGGAGTACCACTTCAACAAGAAAACTCGCCTCGTTATGAATGTGACCAAGATGAAGGCTGATGCACCC
Source organism: uncultured Thiotrichaceae bacterium (assembly GCA_964425515.1). Taxonomy (GTDB): domain Bacteria; phylum Pseudomonadota; class Gammaproteobacteria; order SZUA-229; family SZUA-229; genus JASBSR01. The sequence goes on from CAYRNH010000266.1 coordinate 2,748, forward strand.
GACTTTCCATCAACAGCGGGTCCAAATGTTGAACTGAACGGCCTGAAAAATGTGTACGCGCTTCAGCTAACACATATTTTCTAAGGGCGAATAAACCAATAATAATAACAAGACTCTCCCCTGCATGTAGTCTCTCGCCCCGGCAAGTCCGGGGCTTTTTTTGCCTG
>CAYRNH010000267.1:0-2864 GCA_964425515.1 uncultured Thiotrichaceae bacterium
GCGGTAGTTTGCAGGACATTGCCAAACTCAACGTGTTTCTTGTCGACCTGGTGCATTTTCCGGTGGTGAACGAAGTGATGGCGGAATATTTCACCCAGCCCTATCCAGCGCGCGCTGCGGTGGGTGTTGCCGCATTGCCCAAAGGTGCGCAGGTCGAAATGGATGCGATTCTGGTGCTGGACTGAACTAGTTTGCCGCAAAGGCAAAAAACGTTCTCCGCTAATGAACGCAAATACACGCAAATAAAATCATCTGTGGTTGTTCGTTACAATATCGCAAGCTATGCAGACTTCCCGGTGTGTAAGCGATCCAGATTATCCATTCGCGTTTATTTGCGTTCATTAGCGGAAAATTTTATTGTTAAATTTTTTTGTGATCTCAGCAGCAAGGATGAGTTGACATGAACAAAGATCAGGATGATTCTTTTGAGTATCGCAGTGTCACTTCATTGAAGGGAGTGGGCCCAGCTGTTGCCGAAAAACTCGCGAGACTCGATATACATAATATACAGGACGTATTGTTTCACCTTCCACTTCGATATGAAGATCGTACTCGAATTATTCCTATCGGATCATTGCAGCCTGGACAGCAGGCCGTCATCGAAGGTGTGATCGAACACAGCGAAGTGAAATACAACGGTCGTCGCACGCGCGGCCGTAGTGGCCGTAGCCTGCTGTGTTATCTTGCTGATGGTAGCGGCGGCATCGTACTGCGTTTTTTTCATTTCAACGCCAGCCAGCAGGCGAACCTGGCTAAAGGTGTGCGTCTGCGTTGTTTTGGTGAAGTGCGTGCAGGCGCGCGGCAGCTGGAAATATCGCATCCAGAATATCGTCGCATGTTCGATAACAGTGTCGCCGCAGTGGATGACCGCCTGACGCCAGTGTATCCAAAAACCGAAGGCGTGCACCAGACCCTGATGCGCAGCATGGCGACTGAGGTGATCAAACAGCTCGAGGCCGGTAATGTGAGAGACTGGTTGCCCGAAGCGATACGCAAACAATATGCATTCCCCGATTTGCAGACTGCTATCCGAACTGTGCACCAGCCTGAACCGGATGTTTCATTAAGTGATATCGAAGCCTGTCAGCATCCGGCGCAACGCAGGCTGGTGTTCGAAGAGTTGCTCGCGCACCAGCTGAGTCTGGCACAGTTGCGCAAACGCATTCAGTCACGCAAGGCGCAACGTTTATTGCTGGAACGAGAGGCCTATAGCGCATTCGTCGCGAAACTCGGTTTTGAGCTGACCCGGTCACAACAAAAAGTGATCGCCGAGATTCTGCGCGATCTTTCACAGACGACACCTATGCTGCGTTTGTTACAGGGTGACGTGGGTTCGGGTAAAACCGTGGTCGCTGCATGTGCTGTGCTGGCAGCTGTAGTTAACGGTAAACAGGCGGCGGTGATGGCTCCCACCGAAATTCTTGCGCAGCAACATTTTGAAAATTTTTCCCGCTGGTTCGATCAGGATGAGCATCAATGCATTCTGCTCACCGGCAAGCACAAGGGTAAGGCGCGTTCACAAAGGCTGGAAGCGATCGCCAGTGGTGAAGCGCGGATTGTCATCGGTACGCATGCTCTGTTTCAGGATGAAGTCGAATTTAACAACCTTAGCCTGGCGATCATCGACGAACAGCACCGCTTTGGTGTGCACCAACGTCTGGCTTTGCAGCAGAAAGGCAAACATAAAAATAGCGTGCCGCACCAGTTGATCATGACCGCGACACCAATTCCACGCAGCCTGGCGATGACCGCCTATGCGGACCTGGATTATTCTGCGATCGACGAGCTACCCAAAGGCCGCAAACCGGTGTCCACCGTGGTAGTGTCTGATGCCCGACGACAGGAGGTGATTGATCGCGTCGCCAATGCCTGTAAACATGGTGAGCAGGCCTACTGGGTGTGCACGCTGATTGAAGAGTCTGAAGTTCTGCAATGCCAGGCCGCAGAAGAAGCGGCAGCGCAGCTTGGCGAAGAGTTACACGAGCTCAATATTGGCCTGGTGCACGGTCGTATGAAGCAGGCTGAAAAAAGTCAGGTAGTGGAAAAATTCAGGCAGCAGGAAATCGATTTACTGGTAGCGACCACGGTGATCGAAGTCGGAGTTGATGTGCCCAACGCTTCTTTAATGGTAATCGAAAACGCCGAACGCCTTGGGCTGGCGCAGTTGCACCAGCTCCGCGGTCGCGTGGGTCGCGGCAGCAGAAAAAGCGCCTGTGTTTTGATGTATCACGCGCCCTTGTCCATGCAGGGGAAGCAGCGTTTATCGGTATTGCGAGAAACCGGCAGCGGTTTTGTCGTCGCAGAAAAAGATCTCGAGATGCGCGGACCAGGTGAAGTGCTGGGTACGCGTCAGACTGGATTGTTGCAATTGCGTATTGCGGACATCGTGCGTGAGCAGGCGATGCTGCCGGAAATCAGGCAGGCCGCGGCCAGCATCATGCAGCAGCATTCGGAATGTGTGCAGCCGTTGATTCGGCGCTGGCTGGGTACTGCCGAAAGATATGGTTCGGTATAAGCGCTTGCGCTGGTGTTTTAGTATGTTCTCGACTATCTATCTGGTAGCCAAATGAAACGTATGAATTATCCATGGAAATAAATCCCGTAGCGATCAGCTCGATCAGTGCCGATACCAAAGAGTATCGCGAGCGCGTACGCCAGACCCAGATATCTCGACTGATCGAAAGCTCAGGCTTCGGTAATGCGATTGCTTATGTGATGGCTGTTATCTGGACAGCACTGGTCTGGCGTGAATTACCTTCCCAGGTATTGCTGGTCTGGCTGGGTGGTATGAGTCTGCTGTTTTTATTCAGAGCCGGGATACATTATTTTGGTTTGTATAAAACGCAGCTTGCTGGTATTCCACG
>CAYRNH010000268.1:0-2849 GCA_964425515.1 uncultured Thiotrichaceae bacterium
TTTTCAGGTAAAGGAAGACTGAAGAAATACCCCTGGAAATTAACACAACCGAGCTCCACCAGAATTTTGCGCTGAATTTCAGTTTCAACACCTTCCGCAATTACATCCAGCTGCATGTGTCGGCCGATAGAGATCATGGTTTCGACCAGTGGGTGTTTATCTGTGGTGTTGAGTTCACTGATAAACGCCCTGTCAATTTTTATCTGGTCAAGAGGCAGATCTTTTAAATACGCCAGTGATGAATATCCCGTGCCAAAATCATCCATGGAAATTTTTAGTCCAAGACTGCGTAGTGTTTTCAGCTTGGCGATGGTGTCTTCGAGATCATATAGTAAAGCGGTTTCTGTTAGTTCTAGCATTAACCAGTGAGGATCGATCTGGTGCTGTGTTATGCACTCCTGCACCAGTGTTACAAAATCCGCGTGAACGAATTGCCAGGGACAGACATTGATGGATAGATGTCCATGAAAAGGAATGCCGGAGTTTAGCCAGGACTTAAGGCTGGCACAGGCCTGATCGAGTACCCAGCGCCCGATTGGATGGATCAGTCCGGTTTCTTCTGCAACATGAATGAAAGTGGCCGGCGGTATGTCGCCCATATCAGGGTGACGCCAGCGCAACAGTGCTTCTGCACCGATCATGTTTCCATGATGGTCAATTTGTGGTTGAAAATGCAATTTCAGTTCGTGGTTGGTGAGCACATGACGCAAACCTTCTTCCAGATGTAAGCGAGAAGTGGCTGCAGTCAGCAGATCGGGCAAATAAAACTGCATATTGCCGCGACCCTGGTTTTTGGCGCGGTAGAGTGCCATGTCGGCGTGACGCAAAATATCAAGTTCTGTTTCTTCGCTTTCCGGAAATAATACAATGCCGATGCTGGCGCCCACGGTGAAAGGGCGGTCATCGACGTAAATCGGGTTCATTAATTTGTTCATAATGCTTTGTGATAAAGCATTTGCTGCATTTTTGGCTTCAGTCAGATCGGTCGTTTCGGTATTGCACAAAGCGATAAATTCATCTCCTCCGAAGCGTGCCAGAAAAACATGTTCACTCGCGACTTCATTGAGACGGCGGGCCACTGCGCGCAGGACTTCATCACCAATATCATGACTGAGCGCGTCGTTGATTGTTTTGAAATGATCGAGATCGATTAATATTAGCGCGCCGTATGCTTTTGATTTTCGTGCCCGGACCAGTTCTTCGGTCAGGCGTTGGTGAAAATACGCTCTGCTAGCGAGTCCTGTCAGATAATCTTCGTACGCCATACGACGGATGTGTGCTTCGGCTGATAGACGCTGTAATTCAGAACTTGCGCGGGCGGCGAAAATTTCCAGGATTTCCTGGGCCTGTTTAGCCTGCTCCAGTGGTTTGCTATCAAGTACAGCGATCAGGCCCAGAGGTTCATTGTTAATGCCAAACAGGGGTGTGCCGATATAACTTTGGGCGTCCAGCTTCGCAAGCATCTGATCTTGCGGAAACTGGTTTTGTACATTGCGCTGGTAGATACAGGTTTGTTTGCCGATAACATTAGAGCAGGGAGTGCCTGTCAGACTATAGTTAATATTGTCTGAGATTTTGTGATGTTTGCAGACGGCAAGCGTATTAACGCGCCCGGCATCATGTTTATCGACGACGCCAATAAAAGCGAATTGAGCGTCAAATACTTTTGCAAGGCTGCTAACCAGTGCCTGAAAAAACTTTTCTCCAGTTTCAGCAGAAACACCCGCTGCTATATTACGGATAGCATCTTCAACACGTTTTTTTTCGGTTACATCTTCATGCATCAGAATCACTTCGCGCACTTCGTCATATGCATCTTTAATCGGATAAATATAAGCGCGCACCCAGCGGTTTCCGGCGGGCCCTTTGAGAACTTTATTTTCAGCGGGATTGTAAATGACGGGCGGAATTTCTGTGGCCTGCCCGGCAAAGCCGGTTTCCAGGTAGGGCATTACGCCTTTTTCGACAAGTTGCTGGTCCTGCATGATGTTGTAATCTGCAACGGCTTTGGCATCGACGCCCCAGAGCTTTTCCCAGGCGGTGTTGACAAGTTGTGTTTTGCCATCGGTGGACATCATCTGGATGCTGAATGGTGATTGTTCAATCAATGAGCGAAAACGATGTTCGGAGGCACTCAATAGTTGCTGTGTTTCATAACTCAGGGCAATACTCATGACGATAACCATTGCGAGATAACCAGGCCCAGCCAGATGTATGAAATTAATAATGGAGAGGCGGACCAATATGCCCTCAATGGAGCATATGATCAGGAATCCTATGGCCCACAACATACAAAGTGTTGTTCTGTAATGAGTCTGGCGATAACGACTGATCATTGCGTAGACAGCAAATCCGAATGTTGATAGCGCAACTAACACTACAAGGAAGATCCAGGCATTATTGTGCCCGACTGCGTGTGAGATATGTTCACCCCAGGGCAGCTGTAAATAGTCAATAGTTGAAATCGTTGTGTACTGGAGGGTGAACGGTTCAATCTGGTTAGCAATAAAAAGCACGACCAGGCAGGCAATTAATCCTGCAAGAAATCGAGGCGGCCGAACTTTGGTGTAACTCACGATAAACCCGATGAAAACTATCAGAAATAGATCAATAGCTGAGATGTTCCATCTCAGGGCGGTGACATAACTGGCCACGGAGTCTGCACGATAAATCGCCGCCAGAGCGATTCCGTAAACTATTGCTGTCAGATTCAGGATGGCAAATATAAGCTGGGTGCGGTCGACGCGAACCTTGAACGCATTCACTGCATGGTTGAACGCAGCGTACGCACAAATGCCTGAAAGCAGATACAAGCCAGGGATTATGACTGAGTGCATCTTCCATCCTCT
>CAYRNH010000269.1:0-2782 GCA_964425515.1 uncultured Thiotrichaceae bacterium
CCGTACACGATCACTTTGAATAATACGCTGGCTGCGCCATTGCAGGATCTGAACGTGGTCGATAGTTTCCCGGCAGGCTTCAAATATGTTGCAGGGTCGGCGCGCCTGGATGATGTCCCCACCGAACCCATGGTCAATGGACGCCAGCTGACCTGGCAAAACATCAGTCTGAACACGGCGGAAGTTCGTAGAATCAAACTGCTGCTGGTGGTTGGTGCCGGTGTGAGTGAAGGCGATTACGTTAACCTTGCGCAGGCTATCAATAATCGTACTTCGAAAGTAGCTTCAAAACAGGCCAGCGCTACCGTGCGCGTAGTGCCCGATCCCACCTTCGACTGTTCGGACATTATCGGCAAGGTGTTCGATGATAAAAATATGAACGGTTATCAGGACCAGGGTGAAAAGGGTATTCCGAGTGCGCGCGTTTATACCGCACGCGGCATCGAAGCGAAAACCGATCAGTACGGTCGTTTCCATATTACCTGCGCAGTCGTGCCCAACGAAGATCGCGGTTCCAACTTTATCATGAAGCTGGATGAACGCAGCCTGCCTTCGGGTTATCGCGTGACCACGGAAAATCCGCGCGTAGAACGCGCTACCCGCGGCAAGATGCTGAAGTTTAATTTCGGCGTAGCGATTCATCATGTGGTGCGTCTCGATATGGCTGACGCGGTATTCAAACCGGGCAGCAGCGAGATGCGCCCGCAATGGAAATCGCGTCTCAACCTGTTAATGGAAAAACTGGTGAAAGCGCCGTCGATATTACGTCTGTCTTATATGGGTGACGTGGAACCAGAAGTGCTGGTAGAAAAACGTGTAAGTGCAGTGAAAAAAGAAATCGCACGTCGCTGGGCCGATCTGAATTGCTGTTATCGCCTGGAAATAGAAACTGAGGTGTTCTGGCGCCGTGGTAAACCTGTGTCTAAGGATGATTTCAAATGATCTGGCGCAGGCACAATAATGGTAGTCGAGTAGTGATGGCAGCGCTGCTGGCAATGCTGGTCAGACCTGCCTGGGCCGTACTCGGTTTCGATGATTCGCCTGAAGGGAAAGTCAGCGAACCGCCTGCACAGTTGCAGTCGCATCCTTTACCTGCGAATGCGGAAAAATTATTGCCGCCTGATGAAGTATTCACGCTCTGGGTGCAGGATGAAACTTTTTTTAAGCCGCGTGCCAGTGATCATGTTGAAATTCAGAAAGTACTCAACAAGAAATTTAAAACGTTTAAATTAAATAACGCGGTTCCGCCAATCGATTTTCCTTCGGGTAAAGCCAATATTCCTGATTCTGCTGTGACACGATTACGAGATGTGCTTAACAAGATGAAATACCGCGCTAATGTGCGTGTGCATTTTATCGGTTACACCGATAATCAGAAATTAAGTCCTGCGCTAAAAGCAAAATATGGCGACAATATCGGGTTATCACGTGCACGTGCTGAAGCGACGGCTGAATTTTTTCAACGCGCACTCAGTCTCGCGCCTGAATCTATCACCTACGATGGGGCGGGGGATAGTGACCCGATTGCGTCAAACGCGACACCTGAAGGCAGACGTAAGAACCGTCGTGTTGAGGTGCAGGTGTGGTATGACCAGGTGACCGAAACCGCGGTCGACAAAAAAGTGGTGGTGCCTGCTAAAGGCCTGAATCGGGTCAAGGTCTGTCGTAAAGAGACGGTCTGTAAGTTGCAATACCGCGCAGGCAATGCAAAACGCGCACGACTGAAGAACCTGATGCCACCATTGCGTCTCGCACCCGGCCAGGTCGAAATTCCTGCCAAGTTCATACATCAGATAAAAGAAGTGCTAGGCAACTTGCGCGATAAAAAGAATGTGGTGGTGCATTTTGTCGGTTACACCGACAATCTGCCGTTGAGTGGTGGCGCGGAACGTATTTATGGCGATCAGCTGGGTCTTTCCAAAGCACGTGCACGAAGGGTTGCGCTTGCGGTGCAGGAAGCGCTCGGGCTGCCGAATACCGCAGTGAGTTCGACCGGGAAAGGGATGGCGTTTCCGATAGCGACCAACGATAGTGAGAAGGGACGCGCGCTGAACAACCGTATCGAAGTTGAATTCTGGTACGACGATCCATACCAGCAGGTGACGGCTGAGCCACAGGCCTGTCCGGAAGCAAGTGTGGCAGAGACCATCACCCAAGCGTATGACCCACCCACCGGGCCAATTCGCGCGATTCGGTTTAAACATGGCCAGCCTGTGATTCCTGAGGGCTATGTCGAACGTCTGAAAAAACTGATGGCTGATATTTCCGATAAATCGAATGTGCGCCTGAGCTTTACTGGTTACGCCAATAATGAACGCATGGACAGGCGTGCAGCCATGGTTTACGGCGATGATATTGGTTTATCTACTGCGCGCGCACGTCGCACCATGGAACTGGTACAAAAACAGCTGGGCCTGAATAACAAGCAGGTCGAATACGAAGGCATGGGTTACGTGCAGTCTAAGGATGTGGCCGAAACCGGTTTTCAGCAGATTGATACTGCCCGCGTCGAAGTACATATTTTATACGATCAACTTGCAGTGCTGGATGAAAACGAAGGCATGGATATCACCCGGATCGAGCGTGAAGCAAAACCGCATAACCCGTTTGCGCTAAACCTGATGCGTATCACGGTGGATGGTGTGCCGGTAAACGATCCCTATAAAAATGTGGCCGACATACAGCGTTGTACCGACGTGGCGCTGGATAAGGCCAATATTCAGTTTCGATTTAATAATCTTGATGTAAAACCCATGCTGAATGTGACGGCCTGGCCGAACAC
>CAYRNH010000270.1:0-2738 GCA_964425515.1 uncultured Thiotrichaceae bacterium
ATAAACGCCCTTTTCCACACGGGTCAACAGTCATTTAGCAGCTGACGAAAGGTCATACGTCCTGCCACACATGAAATCCTGTCTAATTCGGACCTCGCCAACAAAAAATTCGCCCGTGCTAGTACTACTTTCAGATTCATCCTGTCGTCAGTCCAGTGGCTCATTCTGCCTGGCTCTGCGGGTGACAGCGCCCTGGCTCGATCGGCGCTAAAAAGCAAAGCGCCCACCCGGTCAGCCGGGCGAGCGCTTTGTTGTTACTGATACCGGGCCGACTTAGTCATCGTCACCCAGGTTATATACCTTCAGGTCTTTAGCCACACGGATATGACCAGCGAAACCCTGAGCCGCAATCTCGGTCTTGATCGCGTCTATGTTGGGTTCGCTGATCGGAGTAAGGTGCGACAAAACCAGCGTCTTCACCCCTGCAGCCGCAGCCACCTGGCCAATACGTGCTGGTGTGGTATGACGTTTGGCGAACGGCGAGAACGCAGGCGGAGCATTATCAAGAATAGAAGTATCGTAGATCAGAATGTCCGCACCCTGCGCCAGACGCTCAATGTTATCGCTGGTAGAGTGAGTATCACCGGTATACACAATGCTGTGGCCTTTGTACTCAATACGATAAGCAATCGCGGGCGCCTCGAAGTGATCCACCGCCACTTCCTTGATCACCACCGGGCTTCCATCAACAGTCGGGCCAGAGATAGTGCTGATCGCAGGTTCATTCTGCCAGGCCGCCGAGAGGTCATGCGCGTCATAACCAAATACGCCTATGATCGGATGAGCACTATTGCCTACGAAGCTACGCAGATAACGGAACAGACCGGTTCCCGGAGCAAACAAACCATCCATATATTGCGAGGTAGACGGGAACATGCCGTTGGCATCAAGCGTTGGTCCATAGACCTGGATCGGCGCGGTATGTTGCTGGTGCTGTAGCTGACCGTCGAAATAGATGCCCTTAACTACACCGGGTAGTTCCGAGGCATGATCAATGTGCATATGGCTGAGAAGGATGTGATTGACCTGGCCGATATGAGCACCGCTCATGGCCAGACTTTTAAATGTACCGCTACCCAGATCCATGAGCGCGTACGGCTGTCCGTCCGCAAACACCAGATAGCCAGCACTTGCTCTGCCGCTGGCCTGAATCTGTGGCCCACCAGAGCCAAGCACCATGACCGACAAACTACCTTCAACATCGTTAACTGCAGGTTTGGAATCAGCCCAGGCCGGGGCAGACAGGGTGGCAACGCTGAGAATAACAGCGGCCGCGGTGAAACTCTTTTTTAAACATTTAAGCATTTAAATATTCTCCTTTGATGGTTTTTTGTGTTTTCTTATGTTGTGATTGCTTCTCCAACGTTATTGCTTTAGATAATGACCACCACGTGGCGATCTAGATAAGGACGGGGTAACACCCGGTTTATTCATTAATACAAAGACCGTTCAGACTTTATCCGACGAGTTGTACCCAAAAGAGTAGAGTTACAGAGTGTGCATTAGAATCAGTATGAAAACGGGCATCGTGCGATGCAATGGATTAATTATCTTTAACGATGATCGCAAAGAAAAATTTAAAAATATCTAAGCGAAACCGCAGAACAAATGTATGCAGCTCCTATGAAGGATATGGAAACGTGCGATAGTTTGTAAGTTTGTAAAGAGACTGTAAATTAAATTGTGTATCTGCTTATCATTAGCCCCCAGGTATAAACAATGGTGGCATTGAGTTTGAAAAAACTCATTTGCCAGTAAATGATGTTGTCAGGACTCAGATTCATGCGCCGCCTGCCGTAATACTGTTTTTAGACTGATCCGGAATACGCGTTAGCCGGGTGACAACGATTCGTGCGACGACAAAACCCAGCAGACCCGCAAGTAAGCGCTGCCAGTTATCCCCCAGAACAAAATAGAAACCCAGTATGACGACACTGCTACGCAGCAACATACTGCCTAAATACAACAGCGCCACCTGTTTTCTCGATTCAATTGTACGCACCGTCCACCACAAGCCGGCGAAAAAAAACACACCAAGCAAGGCGCCTTCCAGCAGAGCAAGCAGTAACGTAAACAGAAGTAACAGAAATTCATTCATGATTGTGTCACCCTCTTTATTCTCTCTCGTCCTGATGAATTTCCAGCGTATCGCGCATCTGCGATGGCAGCATATTCGGCTGCAGGTAGCCCGATTCAAAGGTAGCAACTACCCCGACGATCAGCTGCATTGAAATGCACATTAGAAAAATGCTCTGCGTCTTCTTCGATACGACGCGCCTCCGCAATAAGCTTCATGATGAGAAGCTGGCACTACGAGCTCTTTTCAATATTAAGCAATAGTCAGAGTGCAAGTAAAACTCGAATATCATAACGCCAGTCCAGAACATACATTCATCCTGCTCCCACTTGATCGTCGCCGGGGGTTTACCATAAATATGGTAGGTCACGCGCGAGATGACATCGATTTCGTTGATGATACGACGCGAAACATGATCGAGAAATTCATACGGCAGTTGCGCCCAGCGCCCATGACGCCGATCGAGCATACCGGTAAAAATACCGCGAATGTCTGGCTCACTTTACTGGATTAAAAGGATCAGAACACAGTTTTTTCTACTTAGAAAAAACTGTGTTCTGCCCCCCTGATTTTCGAAGGTAGAAAAGATTGCGGCGGAGCCGCTCATGCAGGCTCGGCTCCGACACGACAGGATCCGCTGTCAGCGATCGCCGGGCAGCGG
>CAYRNH010000271.1:0-2729 GCA_964425515.1 uncultured Thiotrichaceae bacterium
CGGCGGAAGAAAAGGCATCAATACACTGATCGAACAACTTGGCCCAATCCGTAAAGAAGAAAAACGTATCATGCTGGTCTTCAGCCTGGTCGCCGCAGCATGGGTACTACGCGGCTTTATCGATATAAAAGCGCTATCCATGATCACCGACTCCAGCATCGCCATCACCGGCGCACTTGCACTGTTTATAATTCCTTCAGACCTCAAAAAACGCGAGTTCCTGCTCGACTGGGATACCGCGGTAAAAATACCGTGGAGTATTGTGGTTCTGTTCGGCGGCGGATTTGCACTGGCTACCGGCTTCCAGTCCAGCGAACTCACCGGCTGGTTTGCCAGCCAGCTCGGCTCGCTGCAGCACGCTAACATCATTATGCTCGTAGCCGCCATCGCACTTTTTGTCGTTTTTCTGACCGAGGTCACCTCCAACACCGCAACGTCTGCATTGCTTTTACCCGTGATGGGCGCGCTAGCAGTCTCGATCAACATTAACCCGCTGGTGACCATGATCACCACAGCGGTGGCCGCATCATTTGCCTTCATGCTGCCGGTGGCAACACCGCCAAATGCGATTGTGTTCGCCAGTCAGGCAGTCACCATTCCGCAGATGGCAAAAGCGGGCCTGGTGCTGAACCTGGTGGGTGTCATTATTATTACGGCTTTTGTGATGATCATATTGCCCCTGCTGGGATTCAATATTCATCATTCATGAATTCAACGACTCACGTTAATGGTGTGATGGTGGGAGTACGTAGGGCGCCAATAACCAACGGGCATTGCGCCGGATGTGTAAATGCCTGTCTGGTTTTGGTCAATAAATAATCCCACCATTATCTTTATATCGTTATAAACCTTAATCACAATATTCACGCAACAAATAATTCGTCTCTGCCAAGTCAAAGTGCGCAGGATCAAAAGCACCACCTATCCACTCAAGCATTTCATCATGCTCAGGATGTGAAGGATCGGAAACGATTTCCAGGAACATCTCATAACCGGGTATTCCACCTACATCCTCCGGTGGGCAGGCGCGACTTCCATTTAGACAAACAGGCAAGACAGTATCCGTTGTAAACGGCAATATTTTTTCCAGCACAACTTCATGCTCCCAGTCGTCACCGAGATCATAAATGTAGTTCAACTTGTCCTTTGCTTCTTTAAAAACCTGATCCAGTCGAAAATCACCCTCGTCATGAACATCAGATGGACAATCTATATCAGGCATACCATAACGATCACTGCCATTTGAAAACTCATGCATGTGTGAGTTAGTCCAACCCATCACAATTTGCAATGCAATATGCAAGTCTTCCAGGCTATCAGTGTTTGCAATCTGGAAACGACGCCAGATTGGTGGTCTCGCCCCTTTAAGCGTAACCTTTATTTCATAGGTTGAACGTAACGATCGCACTGTCATAATATTTGGGTTGTTGTGTAATTGTGAGCCATAGGTAATACCAGGTCGAAAACGAGTCGAGACCTTTTATTGCTTCCATGTATGTCCTTTTCGCATCCGTATTATGGCAATTCGTTACCGCGATTCAAAATATCAATGTACGCTTTATAGGCATACACTCTGTCACGTTGCTTGCCGGTTTTTTCATGCAATAGCCCAAGATCTTCAAGTCTCTGCAACCCGGACTGTACTGTCGCATTCGCCAGCCCGGTCTGTTTTTTCAACCAGGCGGCGGTTGCCAAAGGTCTTTTCAACAATGCGGCATGCAACCTGGCCAGTGTGCCAGCATAACGCCCCTGTTCCTGTATCAAGGCGGCATCCTGCTCTGACTGTTTCATCAGCAGCTGCGCCACCTGCACTGCATCATTGGCCGTATGCTCAACCGCTTCGGCAAAAAACTGCAACCAGCTTTCCCAGTCACCATCCTGCCGTAGCTGGTTAAGATGATCATAATAAGCCTGACGATGTGTTTTGAAATACAAACTTAAATACAGCAACGGCTGCTGCAATATATTCTCTGACACCAGCAACAGTGTAATCAGCAAACGACCCAGCCTGCCATTACCATCAAGAAAAGGATGAATGGTTTCGAACTGCACATGCACCAGCGCTGCCTTAAGCAAGGTCGATGTCTGCTGGCCCTCGTCATGAATAAATTTTTCCAGCGCAGTCAAAGCATCAGGTACACGATCTGGTGGCGGCGGTACAAACGCCGCATTGCCAGGTCGGGTACCTCCAATCCAGTTCTGCGACTGGCGCAACTCTCCAGGCTGCTTATGGCTGCCGCGCCCTCCAGCCAGCAAAATGCCGTGCATTTCACGCATCAGTCGCACCGACAACGGAAAGCCTTCCTGTAATCGCTTCAATCCATGCTCCATGGCGGCGACATAATTGCTGACCTCTTCCACGTCGTCCACGGGCACACCCGGCTGCTGCTCCAGCTCGTACATCAGCAGATCCGACAAGGATGACTGCGTACCTTCAATCATCGAAGACAGCACCGCCTCCTTGCGCACGTAGGCATACAGAAAAATACCGGTATCAGGCAATAAACGACAAAGGCTATCCAGTCGACCCAGAGCGAGATGCGCCTTTTCAAACTGCTGGCGTAAACCGGCCGACCATTCGATATCCGGCCGAGGCGGCAGTGGCGCAGGCACAAACGCCCGCACAGTCTCACCAACCGTGGTCGTGGTTACATATTCACCCTGTAATTCGCGTTTCATCTGACTATTTCAATCGTTGAATTAGCGCTCGACACTATTTCAATTATTAA
>CAYRNH010000272.1:0-2648 GCA_964425515.1 uncultured Thiotrichaceae bacterium
AAACGTTATTTTGAATCGCGCGGCGAGCAGGTCGAAGTGATCAAGCTTTACGGTTCGATGGAACTGGGGCCGATCGTGGGTCTTGCGGATCTCATTGTTGATGTGGTCGATACCGGTAACACGCTCAAGGCCAATGGTTTAAAACCGATTGATCATATTGCTGATATCAGTTCGCGTTTGATCGTCAACAAGGCAGCGATGAAAATGAAACACGCGCAGATCAGTCGCATTATCCAGCAAATAGAGGCGGCACTATAATGCGTGTACTGGATGCGTCTACTGAAGATTTCTGGCATCAGCTCGATGCGGTGCTTGCCTGGGATGATTCCATCGATGGCGGTGTCAGTAGCACGGTGAGCGCGATTCTTGCCGATGTGAAAAAACGCGGCGATGAAGCCCTGATCGAATACACCAATAAATTTGATCGCATGCAGCTGCAGTCTGCAAGCGAGCTGGAATTACCGGCTTCGCGTTTGCAACAGGCGCTCAAAAACATCAACGCCGAACACCGCGCGGCACTGGAAACCGCAGCCGAGCGTGTACGCGCCTATGCTGAACACCAGAAAATGGAATCCTGGCAATACACCGAAGCCGATGGCACCGTGCTTGGTCAGAAAGTCACACCGATGGATCGTGTTGGCTTATACGTACCGGGTGGCAAGGCCGCGTATCCGTCTTCTGTGATCATGAATGCAGTACCCGCCAAAGTCGCGGGCGTGCCGGAACTGATCATGGTGGTGCCGACGCCTGACGGTGTACTCAACGAACTGGTGCTGGCCGCTGCAGCCATTTCGGGTGTCGATCGTGTGTTTACGGTTGGCGGTGCTCAGGCGGTCGCGGCACTGGCTTATGGTACGGCCACGATGCCGAAAGTCGATAAAATCACCGGCCCGGGTAATTCCTATGTGGCCATGGCCAAGCGCATGGTGTTCGGTACGGTCGGTATCGACATGATCGCCGGGCCGTCCGAAATTCTGGTGGTTTGTGATGGTAAAACCGATCCCGACTGGATCGCGATGGATCTGTTTTCTCAGGCCGAGCACGATGAAGAAGCACAATCCATTCTGGTATGCCCGGACGCAGCATTCATCGAGCAGGTAAAAGTCAGCATCGAAAAATTGCTCGCTGATATGCCGCGCAAGGACATCATCACGGCTTCACTGAACAATCGTGCAGCGATCATTCAGGTGGCTGACATGGAACAGGCCATCGAAGTGGCCAATCATATTGCGCCCGAACATCTTGAACTTTCGATCGAAAACGCGGAAGAATGGGCGCAGAAAATTCGTCATGCAGGTGCGATCTTTATGGGTCGTTACACCGCAGAAGCGCTAGGTGATTATTGCGCGGGTCCCAACCATGTTTTACCCACTTCCGGGACCGCGCGATTTTCTTCACCCCTTGGTGTGTACGATTTTCAGAAACGATCGAGTTTGATTGGCTGTTCTGCACAGGGCGCATCTGATCTGGGCAAGTGCGCAGCAACGCTTGCGCACGGTGAAGGACTGACTGCACATGCGCGTTCAGCGGAGTATCGAATTAAAAAATAACACGCGTCTTGCTGTGATCGATAAAAAAAGGCCCGCAATGCGGGCCTTTTTATTCAAGCATGCAATATGCTTTTAGTGCTTGACCGAAATGCGTCTTGCCAGTGCAACTTCTTTCTTTGGTATCGTTACCTTCAGCACGCCATTTTCAGAATGGGCTTCGATCTTTTCTGCATCAGCCGTGTCCGGCAGACTGAAGCGACGATAGAACATGCCATACTGGCGTTCGACGCGACGGAAGTTTTCCTTTTCGGTTTTTTCTTCTGTCTTGCGTTCACCTTTAATGGTGAGTGTGCCATTGTCCATCGAAACTTCGATTTCGTCAGGTTTCACGCCAGGGATATCAGCGTGTAACACGAAGGCGTTATCGTTTTCGGTAATATCGACCGAAGGCGCCCAGGTGGCAGTGGCGATACTGCCGTCATCGTCTCTGTTTGCAACCGACAATGGGTTGTTCAGTTCATGGTTCAACTGGTCGAGCAGGCTCCAGGGATTGTATCTTACAAGGCTCATGGTTTTTACCTCCCAATGATGTTTGTTTGCTATCGATATAGTGAGGACGAATCCGCAATCTTCAAGCCCCCGCTAATGTTTTCGGCTGGCTGCCTGTGCCGCCGGTCTGCTACTATGTGCGGTATTCAGGGGGCGTTTTTCAAGTCTCGTTTTCAAAAAAATCTCAGGTGTTGATGTGAATCAAGAATTGCTCAAATGGATTCGCCCGGAAATCCGTGCGCTCAAGGCATACCACGTTGCCGATGCGGGTGGCATGGTCAAACTAGATGCGATGGAAAATCCATACACGCTACCACCCGAACTGCTCGAACAGGCGCAGGCGGGACTGTCTCGTGCAGCAATCAATCGCTATCCTGACCCCGCGGCCCGAGTCTTGCGCGAGCGCATTGCCGATGTCATGCAGGTACCTGCATGTGCCGAGACCGTGCTGGGCAATGGTTCCGACGAACTGATCCAGATGCTGGTGATGGCGGTAGCGGGTGAGGGGCGGAGCATCATGTCGTTCGAGCCCGGTTTTGTTATGTACAGCATGATCAGCCGTTTTGTCGGGATCGATTATGTCGGTGTACCGCTGACCGCTGATTTTTC
>CAYRNH010000273.1:0-2603 GCA_964425515.1 uncultured Thiotrichaceae bacterium
CGGATCATCGACATGGTTACCGTACTGCATACCATTGGTATAACGTGCGTAATACGGCGCAGCGATTTTCTGCGGTAGCGCGGCAGCCAGGTAGAATGGATGTTGCACCAGTTTACCCATCACCAGATTATTCAGGGGGGTGATCAAGCTGTCCTGCGCGCTGAGTTCTTCGTTATGCTTTACTCGCGTGGCTTCCTGCCCGGCGCTGAGCTTGCCATCCACAAAACGAGCTTTTGAAATCAGGTCGGAAACAACACCCAGTTCTTCAGTATTGAGTACCGCGGGAATAGTGATCAGCATGACGATTTTTTCCAAACAGGTATAATAGTGGCAAATATATTAACAGGATATCCCCCATGAAGTTAAACATCATTGTTGAAGGCCGCTCCAATGCATTTGAGGTGCCTGACCGCCTGCTGGTCGAAGCCCAGGATTTTTTCGACAAGATGAACGCCGACATGGACAAGGGCTGGCAGATGAGCCGCGACTGGGTGCAGAACCCGACACCGGAACAGCGCTGCCAGATTGCGGGTGACAAGATTCTCACCGTAATAGAAACCGGCAACGAAAAACTACTCATGCTGCTGGTGGCCTATATCCTGAAAACCATGCCCGGCATCAAAGGCATCAACATCGACATCACCGGCGACATGAACGAAACCGATCTGATCATGGAGCAGGACACCAACCGACCGCTGGGACCGATATTTAATTGAAGGTACCAACAAAACCTCAAACACAAAATTGGAACCACAGAGACACGGAGAACACGGAGGAAAGCAATTGCTATTGTTAAAGACGCGTCACTGCCAAATCTGTCATTCCCGCGCAGGCGGGACTAATTTCGATTGGATCGAAATTGAACGTGTGTTTTTACGCGGCCCGCAGGGAAAAATACAAGGATGTATTTTGTAATCCAGTGTCTTTCTTGATATAAACAATGGATCTTCACATTCGCGGGGATGGCAACATAAAGCTCTGATGCTTTAACCTGAAAAGTTTTACTCTGTGTTCTCCGTGTCTCTGTGGTTCAGCTTGTAGTCTTTAAAATTATTAAATTATTTTCTGCATACGATAGTGCTGAATACAGTCGAACAGTAAATAGGTTTTTTCTGTCACTGTGTAGCCGAGCTTTTCATAAAAACCGACTGCCGGTTCGCGTGCATCGAGGATGATGTGATTGCGTTTGTTTTCCAGTGCAATTGCTTCGAGTGCTGAAACAATTTTCCTGCCAACACCGTTCCTGCAGTATTCTGGATCCACTGCCATATACCGTATTTGCGCTTCGCTGTCAGAGTTAAACTGCAGGCGGGCAACGCCAATCACAGCACCCGCGTCATCACATGCCATGATGTGGATACATGTGTCTTCCAGCGTATCTTTTTCAGATCCCACCGGCTGCTGCCACGGCGCGCGCAGAACGCGCCAGCGTAAATCAAAATACTGCGCAAATTCTTCGGGTGTTTTTGG
Organism: uncultured Thiotrichaceae bacterium; assembly: GCA_964425515.1. Classification (GTDB taxonomy): domain Bacteria; phylum Pseudomonadota; class Gammaproteobacteria; order SZUA-229; family SZUA-229; genus JASBSR01. The sequence continues at coordinate 1,471 of CAYRNH010000273.1, forward strand.
TTGTTTAATTGTGATGGGCATATTTTTCAGAAGCGAAGGCTAGAAGCGAAAACTACAAGCTGAACCACAGAGGCACAGAGAACACGGAGGAAAGCATTGCTACTGTTAAATCTGTGATATTGCCCTGTTTGTCATCCCCGCCTTCGCGGGGATGACGACATAAGGTGTTAATGCTTTTAACTAATGCATTCCTCTGTGTTCTCTGTGTCTCTGTGGTGAAAAGTTTTTAGCTTCTGTTTTCAAGCTTGTAACCCAGACATTCTCTGTGGTTCAGATTTTATATTTTTAGTTCTTTCAGGCAAACGCCACCCACGTAGTCGCAATATATTTCACGCCCTGTTGCAGTTCTACGGCGCGATGTTCGTGGGTCCAGAATGGCGGGAACAAGGCAAGCTTACCCGCCTCGGGTTTGACCTTGACCTGCTGGTATGAAAATTCGGTTTCACCGCCCGGGCCCTCGACATCATTTAGATACCATAACGCGACTAACTGGCGATCGGCAAAATCATGACTGCCGCTGTCGATATGCCAATGATAATACTCACCGGGCAGGTAGCGCTGGATGTTGTAACCGATATCCTTGAACGGGCCTTTGAAAAAAGGGTAGGTCTCGCGAAATTCGCTTATCGCTACGCTAAGCGAGCGAAATAATTCGCCATCCAGGTCTTTCCAGTGTTCCTTGCCACTGGTGACCAAATCAGTGGTGCGTTTTATGCTGCGGTCTTTGGAAACCGTCTGGCCGACGCGACCTTCGTATTGTTCGTCTTCGCTGGCTTCGAAACGACGGATCATTTCATTGCAAATATCCAGTGGTAATGCCTTTTGTTTTTCAAAAATAAACGTGTTGGGCTTAACTTCTACGATGGTTTGCAAAGGGGGCTGTGCTGCCTGTTGTTTGCTCATAAATAGTTTTCTTTTATCAGGGTTTCAATGTGTTGATGACAGTCTTTGCCGTGTTGCGTGTGCAGTGCCAGCATTTGTTGTGCAATGTTTTTCCAGTGTTCGCGGCTTTGTGATACCAGATTGATCAGCTCTACATGGCTACCGTTTTCGCGCCAGTGTTGATAGGCGTTCAGCAATGAAGGCATGATGTGTTTGCGCATATTAGTCAGGTTGGCAAAATAAAAATGAAT
>CAYRNH010000274.1:0-2587 GCA_964425515.1 uncultured Thiotrichaceae bacterium
CTCACGATCATTACCGGCCTGCTCATGGTTAGCAAGATTTCATACTACAGTTTCAAGGATATTGATCCGAATAATCGGGTGCCTTTTTTTGGCATGCTGATCGTGGTACTGGTGTTTGTTCTGGCGGCGATCGATCCACCCAAGGTTCTGTTCGGTTGCTTCTTCCTGTATGCACTGTCAGGCCCGGCACTGAGTGCCTGGCGTTACCGGCGTAAGCACGTGGCTAAAGATTAATGTGGTCAGGCCTTGTTAAATGCCACGCTTGCCGCTATAGTTGGTTCCAGGCATGAAAAATTTCAATCAACAATCTGAATCTTCTTTTCGCACAGCAACTCCTGCCGTTGCGTTTAGTCTTGCCTGCTCACTTCTGCTTCCGCTGTTTCTCCTGCCGTAAGGCAGACAGAATATCCCTGGCGAGGGTACACGCACTCATTAACATACCATTATATAATTCTGATTTGCGGAGCAGGTCATGACGATTAGCAAAGAAAAATTAATTATTTTTGATACTACCTTGCGTGATGGCGAGCAGAGTCCTGGCGCCTCGATGACACGCGATGAAAAAATTCGTATTGCCAAAGCGCTGGAAGCACTCAAGGTCGATATTATCGAAGCCGGTTTTCCCATCGCCAGCCCAGGAGATTTTGAAGCGGTCAAAGCGGTCGCCGGCGTGATCAAGGACAGCACGGTCTGTGGACTGGCGCGTGCGCTGGAAAAAGACATCAGTCGTGCGGGTGAAGCTTTGAAGCCGGCAGAGTCTGCGCGTATTCACACCTTTATCGCGACCTCGCCGATTCACATGCAAAAGAAGCTGAACATGCAGCCCGATGATGTGCTTGCACAGGCAGTGCGTTCGGTAAAACAGGCACGCGGCCTGGTAGCCGATGTGGAGTTTTCACCGGAAGACGCTGGGCGCTCTGAGATCGATTTTCTGTGTCGCATTATCGAAGCGGTCATCGATGCGGGTGCCAGCACGATTAATATTCCAGACACCGTGGGTTATAACATTCCGCATCAGTTTGGTAATCTGATCAAAACCTTGATCGAGCGCGTGCCCAATTCAGACAAGGCAATTTTTTCTGTGCATTGTCATAACGATCTGGGCCTTGCGGTTGCCAATTCATTATCCGCCGTGCTCAATGGTGCGCGCCAGGTGGAATGCACGATCAACGGGCTGGGTGAACGCGCGGGTAATGCGGCGCTGGAAGAAGTGGTGATGGCGGTGCGCACACGACAGGATATATTTACCTGTGACACTACGCTTAATACCAGCGAGATCATGCGTTGTTCCAAACTGGTTTCGGGCATCACCGGTTTTGCAGTGCAACCGAACAAGGCGATTGTCGGTGCCAATGCGTTTGCGCACGAATCCGGTATTCATCAGGACGGCGTGCTGAAAAATCGCGAGACTTACGAAATCATGCGTGCGCAGGATGTCGGCTGGAGCGAGAACCGCATCGTCATGGGCAAACATTCGGGTCGTAATGCGTTTCGTACCCGTATGAAGGAACTCAATATTGAGTTTGCCTCGGAACAGGAACTGAATGAAGCGTTCTCGCGATTCAAGGATCTTGCTGATAAAAAACACGAGATATATGACGAGGATTTGCAGGCGCTGGTGGCGGATACCGGTGTGGCCGCAGCCGATGAATATTACAAACTGGTCAGTTTGAAAGTCTGCTCGGAAACCGGCGAAACACCGAATGCGCATCTGGTAATGACCATCGGTGACCAGGAAGTGTCTGCCGATGCCGACGGTGGCGGTCCGGTCGATGCTGCGTTTCGTGCGATCGAGTCTATGGTAAAAAGTGAAACCGAGCTGCAGTTGTATTCGGTCAATGCGATTACCAGTGGCACCGACGCGCAGGGCGAAGTCACGGTGCGGCTGCAAAAAGGCGGACGTATCGTGAACGGTCAGGGTGCGGATACCGATATTGTTCTGGCCTCGGCCTACGCGTATCTGAACGCGCTGAATAAAATGATGCATTCGGATTCACGTGCACATCCGCAACTGGGCGATGTTTGATAATGTCCCGAGTCAAAGACAGCAGTCGCGCACAGGTGATTGATCTTTTCTGTGCGCGCTGTTGTCCGAGACAGTATTCATTCGACGAGAACGGAGCGTAGTCATAATGCCAGCAGCGAACAGCGGTTGTCAGTTACCGGAAGAACTGCGACGTTATTATCTGGAAGCCATGGGTATCCAGCTGTGGACAGAAAAAACAGACTCGGCCGCTGAAATCACAATACCCGATGCGGTGAAAGCGACGCCACTCAGCGTACATGAACCTGCTACATCTCAGAACAATGACTGGCAGAGCCTGCAGGCTGAGGTAGCGAGCTGCACGCGATGCGAATTGCACCAGACGCGCACCCAGACTGTGTTTGGTGTCGGTAATCAACGCGCAGATGTGCTGATCGTTGGTGAAGCGCCTGGCCAGGAAGAGGATACGCGCGGCGAACCTTTTGTCGGCCGTGCGGGGCACCTGCTTGATGCCATGTTACGGGCGATTGGATTGCAGCGCGAGCAGGTGTATATCACCAATATTCTTAAATGCCGCCCGCCGCAAAATCGAAATCCGCGCCC
>CAYRNH010000275.1:0-2581 GCA_964425515.1 uncultured Thiotrichaceae bacterium
CAGGTGGGCGCGGTGACGCTGACAGTATGCGGTGCATCGGGTACTGGCCAGCCAGTTTTGGGATTGAGCACGTGTGAATAACGCACGCCGTCTTTTAATAAATAACGATGCGCATCACCACTGGTCGCAATCGCGCCACGGTGCAATTCAAATAAGGCCACCGCCTGTTCGCGGCCGGTGATTAACCGCCCCACCGACCAGAATGCATCATTGTCTCGCAGTGCGCTGACCGCAAGATCGCCGCCAAAATTGACCAGCACGCTTTTATCGCTGAGCTCGCGTGCGATTTGCACACAGCGATCCACCGCATATTCTTTACCAATACCACCCAGGTCGATTTCCATACCCGGTAGCAAGGTCAATTCTGAATTCTGCCAACGTACTTTTTGCCAGCCGACCACCGACAGCAATTCTGCAACACTGGCCGCGCTGGGCAAATGATCACTGCCGTCAAACGTCCAGACGCGACGTAAAACACCCGAGGTAATATCGAACAGGCCATCGCTGAGCCCAAACAGTTCATCTGCAAAATCGAGCAGACGTTTTGTTTCTTCGTCCACCCTGACTGCGCTGCCCGCAGCGTGATTGATCTGATAAATAATATTATCGTCGCGGTAGCGACTGAATTTCGTTTCGATGCGTGCCGCTTCGGTGTACACCTGCTGTAGTATGTCACTGGCCAGTGATTCATCGGCCACGTCCATCAACACTTCACAGGGGCAGGCCATGGCGTGAAAGCGACCACGCCAGATATCGGTCTGTCTGCTTAGTTCGGGCGGGGTAATGGCTGACTGCATAGAGCTGCGACTAACAGCAGGGTTCGTGGTCAGCTCGATGACTGGTGACGTTTTTTGAGTTCGACATAATGGCTGGCAGAGTATTTTAAAAACGCGCGTTCTTTTTCACTGAGTTCGCGCGCACGGCGCGCCGGACTGCCAAGCCAGAGATAACCACCTTCCAGAACTTTTCCTGGCGACACCAGACTGCCCGCACCGACCATCGCACCTTTCTGCACCACGGCAGCGTCAAGCACCACCGAACCCATACCGATCAGGCACAGGTCTTCGATGGTGCAGGCATGGACCACGGCATTATGACCAATGGTGACATCGTCACCGATCGACAATGCATTGCCTTCAGGTGCAAATTCACTGGCGTGGGTAACATGCAAAATACTGCCGTCCTGTATATTGGTACGCGCGCCGATACGAATGGAATGAATGTCACCGCGAATCGAGCACATCGGCCACACCGAGGTGTCAGCACCGATCACCACATTACCGGTCACCACCGCGCTGTCATCAACAAATGCGCTGCTATCAATTTGGGGCGTCCAGTTTTCAAAGTTTCTGACTGTCATCTGCAGAATGTAACAAAATATGGTCCAACATACACCTGCATGAAAGCGATTAGCTGCGGTAAACTTCACTGCCTATGCAACTTGACCATATTATCAGCCAGATCAAACTGGCTCACCGCCGCTACAACGATCTCATCGACCATGTACTCGATCGTCTGGCACAGCATCCATTACTGGATAAAATCGAGCGCGCCAGCCGCCAGAGCGATGCCGCTGTGCGCGCCGGGCTGTGCTGGCTCAAAACCGCTATTCGCCCCATCACTCACAACAAAAAATTACGCCTCTACATCCAGCTGGTTCGCCTCGACCGGCCCATTGGTACCTTGTTGCTGCTCTGGCCAACATTGATGGCTTTATGGATTGCAGCGGGCGGCTGGCCGGACACCAAAGTGCTGATCGTGTTCGTGCTGGGAGTCATTCTGATGCGCTCGGCCGGTTGCGCGATCAATGATTATGCGGACCGGCATATCGACAACAAGGTCAAACGCACCACGCAGCGACCGCTTACTTCCGGCAAAATCAGCGAGACCGAAGCACTGGCGGTATTTGCAGTGCTCGCTCTGTGCTCCTTTGGCCTGGTGCTATTGCTCAATACCCTGACCATCTGGATGTCGGTGGTCGGCCTGGTGCTCGCGGTAACGTATCCGTTCATGAAACGCTATCACTATCTGCCACAAATTCATCTTGGCGCGGCTTTTGGCTGGGCCGTGCCCATGGCCTTCACCGCACAGGCGAATACGGTCACCCCGATGACCTGGCTGCTGTTTCTGTTCGCGGTATTATGGGCCACTGTCTATGACACCATGTACGCCATGGCAGATCGCGACGACGATATCAAAATCGGGGTAAAATCCACCGCTATCCTGTTCGGGCCTGCGGATAAACTCATCATCGGTATTATTCAGGCGCTGACAATCCTGGCCCTGTTCATGATCGGCGAACGCGCAAAGCTGTCGGGGTTTTATTACACCGGGGTGTGCGCCGCCATCGTGTTTTCTGCCTGGCAGCAATACCTGATCAGAGATCGCGAACCCGCACAATGTATACGGGCTTTTCTGAATAATAACTGGTTAGGCTGTATAGTCTTTATCGGCCTGCTTTGTGACTATCAGTTTGGAGGAATGCAATGAGCGCTATCGTACGTCTTACCCTGGTGATTTTTTTGCTGAGCAGCACTCTGCTGGCACATGCTTCAGATCTGGCCAAGGAAAAGCGCTGGGC
>CAYRNH010000276.1:0-2568 GCA_964425515.1 uncultured Thiotrichaceae bacterium
TCTATCGATTTCCGGCGCAGCAAGCCTACCGATATTCTCTATGTTGTCGGCATCCTGGTTAATAGCTGACTGACGGCTTGAGATCATTTTTCCATCTCTGAAAAATGTCTGCCGCAATGTGCTGTTGACCTGCTGGCTAACCAGTAGCACGGGCCCTTTGGTGGCACCTATCAGCTTTAGTATTTTTTTGCTCACCAGTGGCAAGGTCCAGATGCCGGCCAATGGTGTATCTGTGCGGCTTATAACATCCAGCCACGGCAAAATTAGCGCAGGATCAGTTATCGCGCCCAGCAATACCCGGTCATCTTTACGTCCGGTTTTTTCTCGACCGATTACTTCATAATAAGTAAACTGCTTGCTGGATCGATAGAAACGATCGAGCATTCTACCCACTACTGCTGCTCGGTCTTTTTCGCCCACGTGTGGCACGATTTCCTGTCTAAAATCCTCTTCGATAACATCAATAAGCAACTTAGTCGGCATACTTGCAGACTGTTGCAGGTATTTTTCGAATTTGTCCAGCCCCCGGGTGTCCGGCTCAAAGGCACACGCGCCAGTAAAGGCCTTGCCGTTCCAGTGCAGGACAGAAAATCGGTGGCCGGTAAAATAGAAAATGCGTTTCATTTTATAGCCCTAGAATTTTATGCCTGCCACAGCATCGTATACCGGGCCCAGTACGGCCATCATTATCCACATCATAATAAAGCCGAGAAAGATGGTGAGCGCAGGCACCATAGCGGGCTCTATTTTATCAATTGATTCACGTACTTCCCTATTATAAAAATAGCTTACATTCAGTAGCGCCTCATCCATGGCGCCAGTATCTTCACCGACCTTGAGCATGCGCACAATCATGGATGGAAACACGCCAGTGCCTGAAAAACTTTCGCTTATCTGCGTACCTTCTGAAATTTTTTCTCGTGCCTCTTTGATCGATTCAGACAGGACCATATTGTCCACCATGTCTTCTGATATCTTTAGCGCGTCCAGAACAGTGATCCCTGAGCTGTACATCATCGCAAAGTAGTTTGCGAACCGTGCCAGCTTGATTTTCATTAACAGTGGGCCGAACAACCATATTTTTAACTGCATTCCGTCAATTGCTCTTCGCACATTCTCGTTGGTCCTCGCAAAATACTTAATCACGAAAATAATAATTAATGGGGTCGCCAATATGATATACCAGTAATTTACGAACGCCTTTGAAGTTGCAATAAGTATCTTTGTGTACGTCGGAATGGTTCCGCCAATGTTTTTAATGAAGGGTATTAATTGCGGCATCAGGTAGATCATCAAAAAGCTGACAACAGATAGCACAACTATCGAAACGATGGTTGGATAAATTAATATTTTTTGTGTGTGCGACGCCATCTCGTCCTGCCATCTCAGTGTTTCCGCCATATCTTTAAGTACATCCGGCAAGCGACCAGTTTCTTCGCCTATTCTCACCAGCGTGACATATACCTTGTCAAATATATGCTTGTGGTCTGCAAGCGCAAGCGACATGGTTTTACCGCCTTCGATATCATCAATAATAGTCTGAAGCACGTCTGTAAAATGGCTATAGTCCATGCTATCCCGCACATCACGCAGGCTATCCAGTAAAGGCACGCCCGATTTCATTAGCTGCTCAATATGAAATGTAAAATTGATCAGCTCTCTTCGTGATATTTTTTTACGTCTCAGAAATGACTTCGAAATCTTGTTTTGCTCTGAATAACTGAGGAGATCAAACCCCATGTTGCCCAGGCGCTTTTCCAGTTCCATAGCGTTGCTGGCAATCATGGTGTCAGACTTTATCTTGCCTGACTCATTGATTATTCTGAATTTGTATTCAGGCATATCAGATCAGTCTTTGCGTTAAGTCGATCACACGTGACACTTCTTCCAGTGAAGTGTCGCCCTCCATTACTCGTTGTACTGCGTCGTCTGCTAATGTTTTGTAGCCGATTGCCTTGGCACACGCTTTTAATTCGCCCAGAGTCGCGCGCTTGGCTATCAATTCATCGAGCTCATTATTTATTCGTAACGCTTCTACGATCGCAACACGGCCTTTGTATCCGATGTTATTACAATGCGGGCAGCCGACCGATTCATATATAGTCACGTTCTCGTTTAGATAATCGACCCCCATCAATTTACGTTCAACATCGCCCGCCTTTGCCGGTTTTTTACAATGTTTACATAATAATCGCACCAGACGCTGGCTGATAATTCCAATGATGTTACCTGTCATAATATCGGGAAGGACGCCAATATCCAGTAATCGTGGTATGGCCCCAATAGCTGAATTTGTGTGCAGCGTTGACAATACCTGATGGCCCGTCATCGCAGCACGAAAGGCCATTTCTGCAGTATCATTATCACGAATTTCGCCGACCAGGATAATATCCGGGTCCTGGCGCATCATGGAGCGAATGCCACTGGCAAAGTCCATACGCGCTACTTCATTCACCGATGTCTGCCGGATCAGGTCAACTGGATACTCAACCGGGTCTTCCAGTGTCATGATATTGACCTGTTCAGACTTCACATAATTGAGCATTGAATACAGTGTTGTGGTTTTGC
>CAYRNH010000277.1:0-2510 GCA_964425515.1 uncultured Thiotrichaceae bacterium
TGAGTTTGGTGGCGACCGCTTTGTTTTGTCCGTGTCGACTGTTGAATAATTTGCTGAGACGCCGGGTGTCTGATCTGTCAGCCTGCATATTGAGATAGATTCCGCCGCCGAGTTTCGCCGCCGATCTTAATAAGGCAGGATGCAGTTTTGGAATAACAATGGCGCCACTGCTGTCGTGCAAAAAACCGCCTTCGCGCGGGATGGGGCTGCCCTCGGGTGTGCCAAAACCAAGAATCGACAAACGTATACCTTTTTCGGGCAGCGCTTTAATAGCATCCAGATCACTGGCGCGAAGGCCGTCGGTCATCAGCAGGATGTCGCCTTTTTCAACGCCTGCCTGATGCAATAGTTTGACAGCTTTTGCAATTGCTTTGGTGGCATCGCTGCCCTGTGCAGGCATCAGAGAGGTATCAAGCGTGGGCACCATGTTGGAAATCGTGGCGGTGTCGTCGGTCAGCGGTGTGACTGTAAATGCATTGGCGGCGTACACCACCAGCGCGGTCTGTCCTGCGCCACGCATCCTGAGTATGTCGAGCAGTTTCAGTTTGGCGCGTTCAAGACGCGAAGGTTTAACATCGGTAGCATTCATGGATTGCGAAAGATCCAGCGCGATGACCAGTGATGAAGTTTCGCGATACACCGGTTGCGGTAATTTATGGTACACCGGCCCGGCGATAGCAATAATACTCAAACTGAAAACAAGCGTTGCCAGCAATAATGGCCAGTAACTTTGTTTTAGTGTGGCATCGCTGAGTATGTGCGGTAACAAGGCAGGGTCGCAGGCCGACTGCCAGCTTCTACTGGTGCGTTTGTGTCGCACCGCATAGACAATGAACAGAAACAACGGCACAAATGCAAAAAACCATTCAGGTCGTATGAAGTGCAACGTTTGCAAAATATCCAGCGCTTTATTCATGCCAGACCCTTTTGTCTTAAGATGCCGAGCAGTCCTGCAATCCCCAGCGCAGCACCCAGTGGCCAGTAAAATAATGCCCAGGTCGGACGATAGCTGCGGGTGTCACGCACCACTGGCTCGAGTTTGTCGATCAGCTGGTAAATCTTTTGCAGTTCCTGCACATCGTGCGCGCGAAAATATTCGCCGCCGGTAATTCTGGCGACATTTTCCAGCGTGGTTTCATTCAGATCCTGGCTACCGCGTGGGCCGATACCGATGGTATCGATTTTTAAATGTTTGCGCGCTGCGAGTTGTGCTGCACGTTCAGGGCTTATTGCGCCGGCATTGTTGACGCCGTCGGTTAACAAGATCAGAACACGATCTCTGCTGCCGGTTTTTTCCAGCCGTTTAACCGCCAGCCCGATAGCATCGCCAATCGCAGTGGCCTGACCCGCGAGTCCGGTGACCGCTTCGTCCAGCAGTTTTTTAACCGTGGCGCGATCGAAGGTCAACGGCGCCTGGATATACGCCTGGCTACCAAACAGTATCAGGCCGATACGATCACCCACGCGTTTGTCGATAAACTCGCCAGCCACTTTTTTGGTCGCTTCAAGTTTTGAAATGCTGTTAAAGCCGTAAGAAAAAGGTTGCTGCATACTGCCGGAAAGATCGATCGCCAGCATCAGGTCGCGACCGCTCACCGGCAGTTCGACAGCATCACCGGTCCATTGTGGACGTGAAGCCGCGAGCAATAAACATATCCATGCTAATAGATACAGCAATAACGGCCATGCGCGACGACCGGTTCGATGCTGGCTCGCAGAGCCCAGTGCAAAATCGCGTAAATACGGGACCCGCAGCGCGGCATCACTGGCATCGGTTGCGCGTGGCAACAACAGGCGCACTAAAATGGGTAGCGGTAAAAGATAAAACACCCAGGGCCAGCCGAATTCGATCATGACTGCGCTCCGCTGCGTGCCCTGGTCTGCGCATTTGTTTTACGCATTTCTGCCAGATAATGTTTATTGGGCTGCGCGCGCAACCAGCTTTCACACAGGTTGAGCAGGGCATGGCTGTCGATATCGATCTTCGCCTGTTCCGGCAAATACGGCGCACTCGCCAGTATTTTGCCAACGCCATCGCTGAATTCTTTTTTCAGCGAAGTGTCATCAAGAAAAGCCAGCCAGCGTTCACCGGTAAGACCGGCACTGATTTCGCGCGGATAAAAAGTGATACAGCTACGGCGCATCAGCACCGACAGTTCGCGTAGCAATTTTGTGCTGTTCTGATCTTTGTCAAAGTCAGCACGGATGATAGTGAGTGACTGGATACTGCTGCGCTGGTGTTTCTTTTTCTGTCTGCGTTTATACAGCAGCCATGCAGCAAAGCATAACAATAGAACAGTGAACAGCAATATCCACCAGCCGGGTGCGGGTGGCCACCATGAGATGGGCTCCGGTAAATGAATGTCGCGCAATGCCAGATGAGGTGTGCTGCTGTTCATGGGTACTCAAGGTGCGGCGCGATATTGACTGTGTTGTCTGGCTCGAATACCCAGCCCGCTTTGCAGACTGGTGAGCACATCATCCTGTGTGCATAAAGGCAGTAAATACAT
>CAYRNH010000278.1:0-2466 GCA_964425515.1 uncultured Thiotrichaceae bacterium
CCAAGTTTTCTTCCCAGACCAAGGAAAAACTGGTTTCATCGGAAGTGAAGGGCGCTGTAGAGTCCATGCTGTCAGAAAAACTACAGGAGTTTTTGCTCGAGTTTCCCGCCGATGCCAAGGCGATCACCGCCAAAATAGTCGATGCTGCGCGCGCGCGCGAAGCGGCGCGCAAAGCGCGTGAAATGACTCGCCGCAAAGGCGCACTCGATATTGCTGGCCTGCCAGGCAAGCTCGCGGATTGTCAGGAAAAAGACCCATCCTTGTGCGAAATCTATCTGGTCGAGGGTGATTCGGCAGGCGGTTCGGCGAAACAGGGCCGGGATCGTCGAACCCAGGCGATTTTGCCGCTCAAAGGCAAGATTTTGAATGTGGAAAAAGCGCGTTTCGATAAAATGCTGCAATCAGCTGAAGTGGGTACTTTGATTACTGCGCTCGGCTGCGGTATTGGCAAGGACGAATACAATCCAGACAAGCTGCGTTATCACCGCATTATTATCATGACCGATGCCGATGTCGATGGCTCTCATATCCGCACGCTGTTGTTAACCTTTTTCTATCGCCAGATGAACGAGCTGATCGAGAGAGGCCATGTTTATATCGCCCAGCCACCTTTATACAAAGTAAAAAAAGGCAAGCAGGAACAATATGTTAAGGATGATGAAGAACTCAATGCCTGGCTTTTGCAACAGGCTCTGGATGGCACAAAATTATTCATCAACAAAGACACACCGGCGATTTCAATAACCGCTCTGGAAGATCTGGCGCGCAGTTATCTCAGCGCACAAATCGTGATAAACAGGGTCTCGCGCCGGATTGATATTAATGCGCTTAAAGAAATGACTAATATCACCGGTCTGGCAGAAAGCGAGCTGAATGAGCCCGAAATACTCCAGAAGTATGCTGACAAGTTATTGATTTTATTAGATAAACATAAGCTTACCGGGGTTCGTTACCGAGCCAGCGTAGAAAAGGACGAGGAAGAACGACCCACCCTGCATCTTGTGCGCCAGGTGCATGGACTCGACCACGATTATATCCTCGGCCATGACTTTTTCCTTTCGCCCGATTACCAGGTGCTGGGAAAACTGGGCAGCAAGCTCGAAGGCCTGCTCGGCCAGGATGCGTATATCGAACGCAACGATAAACAGTCCACCGCCAACAGTTTCGAAGAAGTGATGGACTGGCTGATGGCGCAGGCGCGTAAAGGGCAGAACATCCAGCGCTACAAAGGCCTGGGTGAGATGAACCCCGAGCAGCTCTGGGAAACCACGATGAATCCGGCAACGCGTCGTATGTTGCAGGTGCGTATAGAAGATGTGATCGCTGCCGACGAGGTTTTCACTACCTTGATGGGTGACCAGGTTGAACCACGGCGCGACTTTATCGAAAAGAACGCGCTCGCAGCCACCAATATTGATACTTGATGAAAAAAGCCCGATCTGTCGGCAGCGCGTTTTGCGTTTGCTCGGGCTCTTACATTATTCATATTTAATTATTCATTATTCGTTGCGCAGATATGCAATATCGTGACCTCAGGGATTTTATCGCTCAACTGGAATCGATGGGCGAACTCAAGCGCGTCAGCGTAGAAGTTGATCCAGAATTTGAAATCACAGAAATATGTGATCGCACGCTCAAGCTCGGCGGTCCCGCACTGTTGTTCGAAAACGTCAAAGGCCATAGCGTACCGGTACTGGCCAATCTGTTTGGCACCACCAAACGCGTTGCTCTGGGTATGGGCGAAGACAACATCGAAGCATTGCGAGAAGTAGGCAAGTTACTTGCGTTTTTAAAAGAACCCGAACCACCCAAAGGCATGAAAGACGCCTGGGATAAATTGCCGGTGTTCAAACAGGTGCTCAATATGGCGCCGAAAGTAGTGAACAAGGCGCCTTGTCAGGAAGTAGTGATCGAAGGTGATGATGTTGATCTTGCAAAAATCCCGGTTCAGACCTGCTGGCCTGACGATGCCGCACCACTGATTACCTGGGGCCTGGTAGTCACGCGTGGCCCGCACAAAGAACGACAAAACCTCGGTATTTATCGCCAGCAGGTCATCGCTAAAAACAAGGTCATCATGCGCTGGTTGTCACAACGTGGTGGCGCGCTGGATTTTAAAGAGTGGCAACAAAGCCATCCGGGAGAGCCTTTTCCGATAGCGGTGGCGCTCGGCGCCGATCCCGCCACCATACTGGGCGCTGTTACGCCGGTGCCAGACAGTCTTTCGGAATATGGTTTTGCAGGTTTATTGCGCGGCAGCAAAACAGAAGTCGTGAAAGCGAAACTGAGCGATTTACAGGTACCCGCTTCTGCAGAATATGTACTCGAAGGATTTATCTATCCAGACGAGATGGCGCGCGAAGGCCCGTTTGGTGATCACACTGGTTATTACAATGAAACCGAAATGTTTCCGGTGTTTACCATTGAACGTATCACGCATCGCAAAAACCCGATCTATCACAGCAC
>CAYRNH010000279.1:0-2457 GCA_964425515.1 uncultured Thiotrichaceae bacterium
TTTCATCCAGCTGCATTTCAAGCTGCATCAGGAACTTGTCGACCACACTGGCCAGGGTTCTTTCGTCCAGCGAACCAAAATGCACAATGGCATCAAGACGATTTCTGAACTCCGGGGTAAACATGCGTTTGATTTCTTCCATGCCGTCGAGCTCGTTCTTCTGCTCGGTAAAGCCCATGCTGCTACGCGAAATCAGGTGTGCGCCCGCATTGGTCGTCATAATCAGAATCACGTTTCTGAAATCTGTTTTGCGGCCATTACTATCGGTTAAGGTGCCGTGATCCATCACCTGCAGCAAAATGTTAAACACTTCGGGGTGCGCTTTTTCGATTTCATCAAGCAACACTACCGCGTGTGGATGCTTGGTCACCGCTTCTGTAAGCAGACCGCCATCGTCGAAACCAACATAACCCGGAGGCGCGCCGATCAAACGTGACACAGTATGTCGCTCCATGTATTCCGACATATCGAAACGCAATAATTCGACACCCATAATTTTTGAAAGCTGACGGGTCACCTCGGTTTTACCAACACCCGTCGGACCTGCGAACAAAAATGAACCAATCGGTTTTTCCGGATCGCCCAGACCCGACCGCGCCATACGAATCGCGGTGGTTAAAGTATCAATCGCTTTTTCCTGACCAAACACGGTCAGATTCAGATCACGAGACAGATGCTTTAACACCTCGGTATCTGAAGTGTTAACTGTCTTCGGTGGAATACGTGCGATTTTGGCGACAATATTTTCGATGTCAGTGACATTGACCGATTTCTTGCCCGCCTTGCCGTGCAAACGACGGTTGGCGCCAGCCTCATCGATTACATCGATTGCCTTGTCCGGTAAAAAACGATCCATGATATAACGCTCGGACAATTCGGCAGCTGCGCGTAAAGCATTGCTGCTGTACTTAACATCATGATGTTCTTCGAATCGCGTTTTCAGTCCTTTGAGAATTTCTACCGTTTCTTCAACGCTGGGTTCTGCGATATCAATTTTCTGGAAACGACGCGCCAGAGCGTGATCTTTTTCAAACACACTGCGAAATTCTGCATACGTAGTGGAACCGATGCACTTCAGCTCACCTGAGGCCAGCATCGGTTTAATTAAATTGGAAGCATCCATCACGCCGCCGGAAGCAGAGCCTGCGCCAATAATGGTGTGAATTTCATCGATAAATAATACCGAACCGGGTGTGCTCCTGAGCTGTTTCAACACACCTTTCAGGCGCTTTTCAAAATCACCACGATATTTGGTACCTGCCACCAGCGAACCCAGATCCAGCGAATAAATAGTCGCGTCTTTTAAAATATCCGGGACTTCTTTGTCGACAATCTTTTTCGCCAGGCCTTCGGCAAGCGCAGTCTTAC
Source organism: uncultured Thiotrichaceae bacterium (assembly GCA_964425515.1). Taxonomy (GTDB): domain Bacteria; phylum Pseudomonadota; class Gammaproteobacteria; order SZUA-229; family SZUA-229; genus JASBSR01. The sequence continues at coordinate 1,369 of CAYRNH010000279.1, forward strand.
CAACGCCCGCCTCACCAACGAGTAAAGGATTATTTTTTCTGCGACGACACAAGGTTTGTATCACGCGTTCAATCTCGTCATCACGACCAATCAGTGGATCGATCAAACCCTGGCGTGCACGCTGATTAAGGTTGGTAGCAAAATTTTCCAGTGGCTGGCTATCAGGATCGCCCTGGGTGTCTTCGCGTGTCTCAGGTTCGACCTTGTCTGAATCGCTGGACACTTTGGTAATGCCATGAGAAATATAATTGATGATGTCGAGCCGTGTCACGTTTTGCTGACTCAGCAAATACACGGCCTGCGATTCCTGTTCGCCAAACATGGCGACCAGTACATTCGCGCCCACAACTTCTTTACGTCCGGAGGATTGCACGTGGAACACAGCACGTTGCAGTACGCGCTGAAAACCGAGGGTCGGCTGTACTTCGCCACCAACCACATCACTGAATACGGGGGTGTTTTTTTCCAGGTACTCACGAAGTTCAGAATTAAGTGAAGCGATGTCGGCGCCACAGGCCTGCAACACGGTATTGGCACTCGTGTTCTGCAACAGTGCGAGCAACAGGTGCTCGACTGTTATGTATTCGTGTCGCTTATCACGCGCTTCACTGAATGCGACATTCAACGAGGCTTCAAGCTCTTTACTCAACATAACTTCACCTCTTCATTAAAAACCAAACCCCTCAAGCCTCTTCCATGGTGCACAGCAATGGGTGCTGATTGATCCGTGCATATTCATTGACCTGGTCAACTTTGGTTTCAGCTATTTCGTAGCTGAAAATACCACATATACCCTTGCCCTTGGTATGCACCGCCATCATGACACGCGTAGCTTTCGCGTGATCCATACCGAAGAATGTCATCAGCACCTGAATAACAAACTCCATCGGCGTGTAGTCATCATTAATCAGGACAACTTTATACTGTTGTGGCGGCTTAAGCTTTGGTCTTTCTTCTTCAAGCGCCAGACCACTGTCATAATCTGTGTCAGACTCGTGTTGACTCATGCTTTACACTCAAGTTTAGATCAAAGTTACAGGTTTTGCTCATACGTCATCTCGGTCCGATAAACGGACTACATTACGGCCT
>CAYRNH010000280.1:0-2447 GCA_964425515.1 uncultured Thiotrichaceae bacterium
GAGAGTATTACCTGTCTGCAAAAGTGCGCTGGTGTAAACAGATGGATGACGGTAGCTATCAGGCCGGTGCAGAGCTGCAGGATATTTCAGACACGCCGACGGACTACCGGGCGTGGAAGATGATGTTCAGGTAATAGTCAGGCTTTGACGTTGTTAATGTCAGGTTGAAAAGACACTGGCTGTCAGAGCGACAGCCAGGCTTCTGAGTATGGCTCCCCGAGCTGGGCTCGAACCAGCGACAAACGGATTAACAGTCCGTTGCTCTACCAACTGAGCTATCGGGGAATAGTTCTTGCAGCGGGCAACTGGCCCCCTGATGGAAGGGCGGTATGCTACCGATTTGGTATGCCAGGGTCAATGGCTACGTGGCGATTTACTGCGCATTAATTGTCTTATCATTTGCTGGCCAGGCATCAGGCAATCGCAGCAGCGATTCGATCCAGCGCTTTTTCCAGATTATCCATCGAAGTCGCGTAGGACAGTCGTAAATGGCCTTCAGAGCCGAAGGCTGAGCCCGGTACCAGTGCGACTTCGGCTTTTTCCAGCAGCATCTGGGTGAGTTCGAGATCGTTATTGATCTGATCCATACGGTCGATCACGCCCTGGAATGAAGGGAAGCTGTAGAAAGTGCCGTCGCTGGCCAGGCACTTCACGCCAGTCATTGCATTCAGACGCTCAAATACATAATCGTGGCGCTGTTTGAACACATTACACATTTCGACGAGAAAACTCTGATTGCCTTCGAGTGCGGCCTGCGCGGCGTACTGGGCGATGGAGCAGGGGTTGGAGGTGCTCTGTGACTGGACCTTTTTCATGCCCTTGATCAGCTCGGCAGGGCCGCCTGCGTAGCCGATGCGCCAGCCAGTCATGGAATAGGCTTTGGAAACGCCATTCAACACCAGCGTGCGGTCTGTTAATTCCGGGCAGACATTCAGAATGTTGAAAAAACCGCCTTCGCTCCAGACGATGTGCTCGTAAATGTCATCGGTGACCACCACGATCTGTGGATGGCGCAGTAAAACGTTGGCCAGTGCAGACATTTCGTCACGGCTGTAGGATTTGCCTGAAGGGTTGGACGGGCTGTTGATCACTACCAATCGGGTTCTGGCTGTGATCGCAGCTTCGAGCTGGTCCGGGGTGATTTTGAACGCCTGTTCGATACCAGCAGTAATAATCACTGGCTCGCCATCGGCGAGTTTTACCATATCCGGGTAAGACACCCAGTAGGGGGCGGGGATAATGACTTCATCGCCCGGATTGAGCAGCGCCTGGACCAGGTTGTAGAACACCTGCTTGCCACCGACCGAGACCAGAATCTGATCGGGGCTGTAGCGCAGACCGTTTTCGCGTTCGAACTTGTTTATAATGGCGTGTTTGAGCCCAGCAGTACCATCGACTGCGGTGTAACGGGTGTGGCCATCGTTGATAGCTTTGATCGCGGCCTGCTTGATGTAGTCCGGGGTGTCAAAGTCAGGCTCGCCAGCAGCAAGTCCAATGACATCGCGGCCATCGGCGCGCAACTGTGCCGCCAGCGCAGTCACAGCCAGAGTTGGCGATGGCTTGATCCGCTGGATGCGGTTCGAAGGTTGAATGCTCAAAATGGATACCGTAGTTAAGCCTGATGCTCAGGCGCGAATAAGAGGCCCTATTGTAGTCAATGTCCAGACGTTTTGAAATTGAAACCGACTATCAACCTGCTGGTGATCAACCCGAGGCGATAAAAACCCTGGTCGAGGGTCTCGAAGCCGGTCTCGCCCGCCAGACCTTGCTCGGCGTCACCGGTTCCGGCAAGACCTTCACCATTGCAAAAATTATCTAGCAGCAACAGCGGCCCACCATAGAGCTGGCGCCGAACAAGACCCAGGCGGCGCAGTTTTATGGCGAGATGAAAGATTTTTTCCCGCACAATGCGGTGGAATATTTTGTTTCATATTATGACTATTACCAGCCCGAAGCCTATGTCCCGGCCAGTGACACCTTTATAGAGAAAGATGCCTCGATCAACGAGCACATCGAACAGATGCGGCTGTCTGCGACCAAGGCGGTACTGGAACGACAGGATACGATTATTGTCGCAACCGTGTCCGCGATCTACGGACTGGGTGATCCCGAGTCCTATATGCAAATGCTGTTGCATCTGGTGCGTGGCGATATTGTGGACCAGCGCACCATCTTGCGCCGGCTCGCCGAACTTCAGTACAGACGCAATGATATCGAATTGCGTCGTGGTAACTACCGTGTGCGTGGTGATGTGATCGATGTGCATCCTGCCGATTCAGAACGTGAGGCGGTACGCATCGAACTGTTCGATGAAGAAATTGAAAGCCTGAGTTATTTTGATCCACTCACCGGTGAAATACTGCGCAAGGTGGCGCGACTCACTATCCATCCGAAAACACATTACGCCACGCCGCGCGAAGTGATCGTCAACGCGATCGAAAAAATTC
>CAYRNH010000281.1:0-2435 GCA_964425515.1 uncultured Thiotrichaceae bacterium
GTCGAACCAGGGTTCTCACCATGGCATCGTTCGCCCCAATATTCTTATCAATGGGCATTAGCCCATTGATAAGAATATGGCGGAGAGCGAGGGATTCGAACCCTCGATGAGGCTATAAACCCCATACACCCTTAGCAGGGGTGCGCCTTCAGCCGCTCGGCCAGCTCTCCTGAATTCTGTTTTTATCCGCTTTCACACTATGGTACGTGTGTGAGCATGGCGCACTGCGCGTTACTCCGGGCTCCTGCCGTTATGAATTACGTCCTGTAATTCACCCTACGGGCCGCACTTCGTGCGTTCAATTTTGCTCCCAGCAAAATTAGTCACCCTTCGGGCCATCAGCTGAAAAACGCTGATGTTCAAATCGCTCCCGGCGATTTAGTCAGCCGCTCGGCCAGCTCTCCTGAATTCTGTTTTTATCCGCTTTCACACTATGGTACGTGTGTGAGCATGGCGCACTGCGCGTTACTCCGGGCTCCTGCCGTTATGAATTACGTCCTGTAATTCACCCTACGGGCCGCACTTCGTGCGTTCAATTTTGCTCCCAGCAAAATTAGTCACCCTTCGGGCCATCAGCTGAAAAACGCTGATGTTCAAATCGCTCCCGGCGATTTAGTCAGCCGCTCGGCCAGCTCTCCTTTTTGTATTGATATCACACTCTCGAAATAACGAGTGAATGCACACAGATAAATCGTTCAGCGTGCTGATCTTCAAATCTATTTATTCAGATTCTCAACACAAAAAAATAAGCTTGCGCACGCGAGGTGCGAAGCTTACCTTTGTTACGTCAATGGGTAAAGCTATTCAGCAGCAGCGGTGTTACCTTGCTCAGCTTTAATACGCTCGTAAATTTCTTCACGATGTACAGCAACATCTTTGGGAGCATTGATCCCGATACGTACCTGATTGCCTTTGACACCAAGTACGGTTACTGTCACTTCATCACCAATCATCAACGTTTCGCCTACACGGCGCGTTAATATCAACATATCCTTTCTCCTTTCTGCATAGATTAAGTCAGAGTTTCGAACAGCGCGTAAGTTCTACTTCTCTTACCTTTCCCCAAAATTGTCCAGACACGGTGGGGACCGTCGCGCCTGAAATGAATTATGACAAATTTATGACCATCATACTATTACAAACTGTCAGGTTTCCCGTCTTTTTCGAGACCAAATGCTGCGTGCAGACTGCGCACCGCGAGTTCGAGGTATTTCTGGTCGATCACTACCGATATTTTGATTTCCGAAGTTGAAATCATCCGGATATTGATACGCTCGTCCGCCAGGGTTTTGAACATGGTACTGGCGATCCCGGCGTGTGAGCGCATGCCTACACCCACCAGAGAAACCTTGGCGATAGCATCATCACCGACGACTTTTTTCGCACCCAGTGTGGCGGAAGTTTTTTCAAGTAAATCAAGTGCTTTCTTGTAATCGTTACGGTGAACTGTGAAGGTAAAGTCGGTACAGTCATCGCTGCCGATATTCTGCACGATCATATCGATTTCGATATTGGCATCGGTAATCGGACTCAGAATAGCTGAGGCCACACCGGGCTGATCGGGCACACCAGCGATGGTCAATTGTGCTTCATCGCGGTTGAACGCGATGCCTGAAATCAGTGCCTGTTCCACTTCGTTTTCCTCCAGCGCTATCAGCGTGCCCTCACCTTCCTGAAAAGAGTGCAGCACGCGCAACGGAACATTGTATTTACCTGCAAATTCGACCGAACGTATCTGCAGCACTTTGGAACCCAGACTTGCCATTTCGAGCATTTCTTCGAAAGTAATCTTGTCGAGCTTACGCGCTTTGGGTTCCACCCGTGGATCGGTGGTGTAGACCCCGTCCACATCGGTATAGATCTGACATTCATCGGCTTTCAGCGCTGCGGCGATGGCCACAGCCGTGGTATCCGAGCCACCACGACCAAGGGTGGTGATATTGCCGTCTTCATCGACGCCCTGAAACCCTGCAACCACGACCACCTTGCCTGCATCCAGGTCCCGCATCATGCCTTCGGCCTGGATATCGCGTATCCGCGCCTTGCCGAAAGCGCTGTCGGTCAGCATCTTGATCTGGCCACCGGTGTACGAGCGCGCTTCGCAGCCACGATCGATCAGCGCCATGGTGAGCAAGGCAATGGTTACCTGCTCGCCGGTAGAGATCAGCACATCTAGCTCTCGTAGATGTGACTGCTTGCTCAATGAACTGGCTAGTTCAAGCAGGCGGTTGGTCTCGCCGCTCATGGCCGACACGGTCACGACAACCTTGTCGCCACTTTTCGCGAGCGCACACACCTTGTCGGCGACCTGACCGATTTTCTCGATAGTGCCTACCGAGGTGCCACCGTATTTTTGAACGATTAGTGCCATATACCTAAATGTTTACCCACGAAGGCTGCGAAGTATATAAGGGCGTACTTATGAGAGCAACAAA
>CAYRNH010000282.1:0-2410 GCA_964425515.1 uncultured Thiotrichaceae bacterium
TGCAACAGCAGTTCGACATGTGGGGTGATGAGTGGCAGCTTGATGCGCAAATGCTACTCTGGAAAGGATTCGCCAGTGCGATTGGTCTGGATCCGCAATACCGTTTGCACCGTTTGAGTGGACGCTATACCAGCATATCAGATGAGCGTGAAAAACGGCGCAGTGTGTACGCGCTTAGTGAAAAAGCGGATGTCGATCTCTGGTTGCTGGCCAGCCAGCATCAGAGCTGGTTTTCCTGGCTGGTCGATGCGTCTTATGGTAGCGCTGTGTACCTGCCAATGAGCGACAAGGCGATTTATCAAATTAGCATCAGCCGCACTGGTCTGATCTCGCGTCCGATGAACGCGCCAGCAAGAGAAGCGGTGAGTCGCTGGATCGGTTTGTGACCGGCGATAACTAACGCAGGTTATGCGCAACCTGTTTTTTATTCAGGTTGCGCCAGCGCGGTAAGTAATCAGCGATGCAATACTATTCGGTAATGCGTCTGACCACTTCTTAGTCTTTCAATCGCTGCGTTGATATCATTAAAATGAAATTTTTCAATCACGGGTTTGATGTTGTGAAGATTCGCAAACTCAAGCATCTTCGCAATGGTGGCTGGGCTGCCCACGGGTGATCCGGAAACTGAACGCTGTGCACCGATGAGCTGGAATACATTAATGTCCAGTGGTTCCAGCGTGGCGCCGACAAAATGAAAGCGACCGCGTGGTTTCAGTGTACTCAGGTATAAATTCCAGTCCAGTTTTACATTGACCGTAGAGACGATGAAATCAAAGCTGCCAGCAGCGGCTTCGATTTCTTTTTCGTCGCGCGAGTTAAGTGTGTTGTGCGCGCCCATTTTGAGTGCTTCCTGTTTTTTATCCGCGCTGGAAGTGAAGGCGGTGACCTCGCAGCCCCAGGCATTGAGAAACATCAGGGCCATGTGGCCAAGACCGCCAATCCCGATCACAGCGACCTTATCAGTGGGTTTGATATCAAACTGCACCAGCGGGTTAAACACCGTGATGCCGCCGCAAAATAATGGTCCTGCTGATTCCAGATCAATGCCGTCAGGAATAACCACAACACTGTTGGCCGCTGCGCGCACCTTGTCGGCAAAACCGCCGTAGTGTCCGATAATGGTGGCCTGCGAATTACTACACAAATTGTGATCGCCCGAATGACAGGATGCGCATTCGTTGCAGTAGCCGGCGTGCCAGCCCAGGCCCACGGTTTGACCGGGTTTTAGATGTGTCACCTGCTTGCCCACGCTGGCAATGGTGCCAACCACTTCGTGACCGGCGACCACAGGGTACTGGCTGTCGCCCCATTCGCTATCAATCACGCTCAGGTCACTGTGGCAAATGCCACAATAGTGAACATTAATTTCGACTTCGCTGGGTTTCAGCACACCGGGATCGTATTCGAAAGGTTTGAGTTCGCCCCTGGCTTCAAATGCAGCGTACGCTTTTATCATAATGTTCTCCGGTGTTAAAAAAGTAACAGGATCGACATATATGTGCGGAGCACATAGTCGGTTGTAATACTGGTGGTAGTTAAATTGTTAAGTGGTTGTGTCTGCTTTTTGAGAAGAGCGCAGACGTAGCACGAAATAACCCAGACTTGCCGAGGCAATCGAACCTATGAGAATACCGAGTCTGTCATCGACAACAAGTTCAGAATTCGTTTGCTCAAAGGCCAGCGAACTGATGAACAGACTCATGGTAAAACCGATACCGCAAAGGCAGGCAACACCATAGAGCTGTAACCAGCTCACCCCCTGCGGTAATTTTGAAATCCCCGATTTGATCGCCAGCCAGGACAGTCCGAAAACGCCGATCTGATTGCCCAGAAACAGAGCGACGGCAATGCCCACGGGAACAGGATCCAGCAAGGAATTCAGTGACATGCCCTCAAATGAAATGCCGGTATTGGCAAATGCGAACAAAGGCAGGATGCCATATACCACGGCCGGATGCAGGTCTTCTTCCATGCGCTCTAGCTGGGTTCTGGGTGCGTCTGGCAGTTTTTTGAAAGGAATAAAAAAAGCAGTGATCACGCCAGCCAGAGTGGCATGCACGCCGGATTTGAGTACCGCGGTCCAGAGCACAATGCCAATCAATATGTAAGGGGCTAGTGCTAGTACGCCTCTGCGATTAAGTGTGTACAGCGCCAGCATAGCAATCAGCGCGACCAGCAAAGAATACACGGACAAATCGGATGTATAAAAAATGGCGATAATGATAATAGCGCCAAGGTCGTCGACAATCGCCAGCGTCATGAGAAATAATTTGAGCGTACTGGGTATGCGGCTGCCGAGCAATGCCAGTACGGCCAGCGAAAAAGCGATGTCGGTTGCCGATGGAATCGCCCAGCCTTTCATCGCAGCCGGGTTACCCCAGTTAATGATGGAATAGATAATGGCAGGAAC
>CAYRNH010000283.1:0-2337 GCA_964425515.1 uncultured Thiotrichaceae bacterium
AATTTCGTCCACAATGTTTTCCTGTAAATCAGCGGCATCGCCAGCAAGTAAAATAGGCGGACCCTTAGGTAGCTCTATCAACATCGACATATGACCAGCGGTATGCCCGGGGGATTCAATAGCGCGCACTCCCGGTACCAGATCATATTCGCCCGACTGCAAACGCCAATGATACTCTCCGCAGAAATCATCTGCAAAATAAGCGTCATCGGCAGGCTGCTGCGCCGCTTCCAGCTCTGCCTGGTGCAGATGAATTTCGGCATGGCGCATATCGCACAGACCACCACCGTGGTCAAAATGCAGGTGACCGATAAACACCACATCGACATCCACCGGAAGCAGTCCCAGCTGTGCCAGGCGGTTCTCCAGCTTCTGTTCTTCGCTCATCTCAGGCGGACCAAAGGGAAACGCTTCGTTTTCATAATACTGTTTTCGTTTTACCGGATCATTGATCTTGTTGTAATCACAACCCACATCATAAAGAATCCTGCCATTATCAGTTTCGATCAGATATGCCAGTATCGGCGCTTCGATGGTAGTACCGTGTCCACGATTACGCGTCGACAGGGTCTTGTCATAACGATGCGTACCGGTCAGCAGCGGCCAGAATTTTTTTACCTGGGTCATTAAATTGTCACCAGAAAGGATACACCGTCAACACCAACGAAGTCCGGCCCCAGCGTTTTCACCGGGCTGTTGATCGCATCGCCATTGAGTATGCGTTTCACGCGATAACGATGATAGCTTTTTAAAAGATCGGCAAAAGACAGAACCTGAGTATCATCATCACCATACAGTTCATTGTGTAGCCTGGGTAACAGATACCACGGCCTCCCCGGCTGCTTATGATGCGCATTATGGTATGGGAAGTTCAACACCAGTAGATTGAGCCAGGGGTATTTCATCGACAGCACATTTGAGTAGGTATTTTTCTGCTCGAATTCTCTGTCATATTTTTTTACTTCATCGCCGCGCTTCTGATCCAGCGTTTCATATAGATCATAGGTATGCTGGTGCACATCCATAAATCGCATTACGGTAAGAAAAATCATATAGGCCAGAGGATAAAGCACGATGAATGAAATGGAAATGCTGGCGAAATACATAAATAATAATGCACGAATGAACACAACAAACAATACACGCCTACGTCTGTCGTGGTACTCGGGTTTGACAAATGGAAGCACGATCGTCATTGCATGCATCACGATTTCCATTGCCGGGATATAACACCATTCCAGTGCTTTAATGATGCCCAGCAAAACCGGATAACGAGTGATTCGGGTACGATAATCAAACGCGACAATATCGGCCCTGTCTGTATGGTGCCTGACATGTTTATGGCGAATAGTATCGTACCGGCTATAACTCGCTCCACATATCCATAGCAGAGCCTCGCCTAACCATTTATGCCATTGTGATTTTCTGAAAATATTATTATGAGCACATTCATGTACCAGATAAGCCGCAATCACCATACCGTGGGCCAGCAGCAAAACTCCGATGATGTTCAGCAGCACACTCTGTGACAATATCAGAGTCAGACCTCCGCCATAGGCGGTGATGACATAAAGTAGAGCGAGCAGATTTGGCCAAATAGCCTTCTGGTATCTGGGTGTGGTTTGCATGACAAGCGACACTCGCGGGTCGTCCCGCATAGTTAACCGAGCACTACAGGTCGTCCCGATAGCACTTTGCGACTAACGCAGTACTGGTATATTAGCAATATGCAGGCCAATATCCAGAACAAGGTCATGGCGCGCATTATCAACGAGTTAACACACTTAGAAGCACAAGTCGGTTTTGTGGTGGGCGCTCAGGCAAACATTATGCACCAGCCTGGCGCACGGTCTGCACCAGAACTTACCCGGATATAAAACCCAGCGGTGACAATATCGTAGTGTCGTGCGCAGCCGCTATCACACAGCTAGAAATAATCACTCGCATTGGCCAGCAGCTTTTTGGCACGTTGCTGTGCCAGCACATCGACAAGGTGATGTCTTGAATGGCTGATATCTGCTGCAACAACTTCGCGTAGCAATCTGTCGTGCAGCTCACGATTAAATACCAGGCGTGCATATTTTTCTGCGTACAATACTTTCGCCATCAAATTTGTGCCGTGAGATATCTTGATCGCTTTTTCAAAATGCGCTTTTGCCAGTTCTGGTTTGCCGCCCATCGCGGGGGGGAGCAATGAATCGAGCACTCCCAGATAAACATGTGCATCTCCATCACTGATGTTCTCATCGAGCTGCACAACACGTTCCAGTACAGATTTTACCCGTGGTAAATCTGCCACCGCGTTCCAGTCCGAGCTGCTGGCCTCGATTAAACCTG
>CAYRNH010000284.1:0-2331 GCA_964425515.1 uncultured Thiotrichaceae bacterium
AAAGATCATTATTATCAAGCTTTTTGCTGTCCTCGGCTTCTTTAAAAATAAACGTCAATACCAGCGACAAAACCAACAGCACTGCAATTGTAATCAGGATTTTGATAAACATGGTGTCAGACCAGAGTGAAAACCATAGTTGCAGAAGAAATATAACTCCACCCACAACAAATAAACCGGTACTAATTTTAGCGCCCAGTCTCATGGCGTTTCACTCGCGCCCTGCCTCGGAACAGCGACTACGGCAGTACCATAACAGAGAACCTCCGTCAGGCCAGCCATTAACTCTGTTGCGTCATATCGCATACCGATTATGGCATTGGCGCCATGCATCCGAGCTTGCTTGCACATTTTTTCATAAGCTTCCATTCGGGCATGCTCACATAGATTGGTGTAAACAGATATATTGCCGCCAAACAGTGTCTGAAGGCCACCCAGAAAATTACCGACGATTGAACGGGAGCGCACGGTAATACCCCGGACTATACCGATGTTTTTGCTAATGACATGACCCGGTATTACGAATCCGCTTGTTATCATTGTGTTTTGCATAATGGTTCACCTTGTTAAATTTGCGCTAGCATCGACCGGCTATCGAGTTGAATGTGAACAACAGGAACCCCTGTTAGGATAGACCAAAAAAGCTAATATTCAGCAAAGAAACCTTTCAGAAGCGTATCGAAGATCAATGATCAATGGATCAATGGGGTCAGACTCGATTGATTTTGACGCCCTGGCGGTAATCACCAGACTTACGATCTCCACCTCTGGCTTTGGGCGCCAGCCGTCTATCGAGCTGCTGCTGTATTCGACGCTTGAATCGATCATCACCCAGGGCCCAGGCTTTGTTAGTCGCTGACCGTATCTCATCGAGCGTTTTATCCTGAATACGCGCTCTAAAAAGTTGCCGATACGCCAACTGACGTTCATCAGCGCTACTTCCGAGTTTCAGATACTCTTTGCGTGGCTCGATAAGATTATTTTTATAACCCAGAGCATTAATACGGTAACTTGACCAGGGATATTCTGACGGGTGATCAACCATACCTGCGCGGACTGGATTAAGCTCTATATACCGCATGCAGGTTAATAGATAATTTGTACTATCAATCAAAGTCGCTTTATATCGCCCTTCCCATAAGGTGCCAGTACGTTGGTAGCTGTAGTTGAAATACTGCACATAATAGCGCCCCAGCATCTGCATCATTTCCCCGATGCCGTTCTCTGTTTCTGGCGTCACCAGTAAATGCACGTGATTCGTCATTAATACGTAGGCATGAAAAATACAACCGTGCTTATCGGCAGCCTGTTTCAGCTTTTCAAGATAGAAGTGGTAGTCCTGCTCTGTGCAGAAAATTTCTTGTCGGTTATTGCCGCGCTGTATCACGTGCTGTGGCTGTCCCGGCAATACAAATCGAGGAAGTCTGGCCATATTTACGTAGTCCCTTACGAAATAAGGATGGAAACATTAATTTATTAAACAAGCAGAATCAACTTTGCCGATCAATCGAGTCTGACCCCTTTGATCTTCGTCACCTTATCATCTTTAATTACTATCAATAAAAAACGGCTCACGATGGAGCCGTTTCTATAGTTTTTTGCAAATGATGTTTAGGCCACTTTCTTGCGGTGTGCCACACCAACCAGACCCAGCAATCCTGAGCCAAACAGCCAGGCAGCAGCGGGCACCGGAACCGCCGATACATAGCTTAGGCTGAAATCGGAAATCGCATATTCGTTGTAATCTGGTGCTACGAATGTCGGGGAGAATTCGAAGGTATTAATACCATCCTGCAAGAAGCTTGTTGTATTGTAGGTATCTGTAGGAAAGGATGTGCTGTAGTAGGCGTTGTATATGTCGAAGGTGCCGACTGCCACACCGTTGACAATTACATCGCCAGACATATACGGGCCACTACTGGGAACAAGTCCATTCCAGCCACCCAATCGAACATCAAGTGACGAAGTACCTGCCTCATTCACATTACCAAGGTCAAAGTTGTAAATGTAACTGTCATTCACCGAAATTGCGGAATAAAGTGTCGCATCCGTAACGGTCGCTGCCTGCGCACTGGTCACCATAAGCCCGGTAACAATAATTGCCAATATACCTGTTTTCATGTGCCCTCCATTCAGAAAAGTTATTTCTCATTTATTTCAACGCTAAACCCGTATTGCTCTACAGCCTCTTCAGCCCAGCTGTGTTTCCTGTTTTCCGGGAACGCGTCAACCCATAGGCAAATCAAGCAATATTAGTGCCGACATGCATGTAGTCATGGTAACAGAATGTATTTATTAGATTAATTCCCACATACTCCATTTCATGGCAAT
>CAYRNH010000285.1:0-2234 GCA_964425515.1 uncultured Thiotrichaceae bacterium
GCAAAGCTAACCAGTACAGGGCGAACAGAAAACGGACATTTAATCGCAGATGCGGACATTACGCGTGTAACAGGTACACTGCGCAAGCAGCCGGTGTCATTGCGTGCACGACTTGGCTGGCGCAAAGACGGTCTCGATATTAAACAGTTGAATCTCAGCTCAGGCACGTCAAAGCTCAGCGCACAGGGTCGCGTCGACACTGCGATGAATCTGGACTGGAACATCGATTCGCCCAACCTTGCCAATCTATATCCGCAAGCAAAAGGTCAGTTACTGGCAAGCGGTCACCTTTCCGGCCCACCATCCGAACCAACTATCGATGCCACACTAAAAGGTCATGATCTCAGTCTGCCCGGCTATGCGCTGGGCGCGATCGACGGCAATATCGCTGTTGATCTGTTCCACTGGCAGAAGATTGATATCAAGCTCGCCGTCAAAGATGCGAAGGTTAAGGACTATGGTGCGGATTCTCTCACCCTGACTGCCAACAGCCAGCATGGCCTGGACTTAAAAGTTGTTTCCGGCGCCAGAACCATACAGATCAAACTGACAGGTGAAACCGATCCAGCCGGCTGGCATGGACACATCGTGCAGGCAGATTTCAGCAATGCACGAGTTGCCGATCTGAAACTCAAATCACCGACAAAACTCGCTGTCACTCATAATACGCTACTGATCGATCCGCTGTGCTGGACAAGTCAGAACGGCCAGGTCTGCATACAATTGCAGCGAAAAAATAATATCTGGCAATCACAGCTCAATATGAGCAAGTTACCACTCGCCCTGCTCAGTCCGTGGTTACCGCCCGATCTGAAACTGGAAGGCGTGATCGATGCCACAGCAGAGCTGCAATATCAGACTCCGAACCGGCTGCTGGGCAAAGCACACATTAGTTTACCTGCCGGCACCGTGACATACCCATTGATTGAAGGTGAACATGATCGCTGGGAATACCGCGGCGGCACGATGGATCTTTCGCTCAAGCCCGAAGGTGTCGAAGCCACGACCAGGCTTGCACTCAGCAAGGGGGATCAGTTTCAGGCACACCTGTTATTGCCCGATGCAAACCTGTTGTCATTGAACAGCAACACGCAAGCATTAAAGGGCAACGCGAAACTTGAAATTCATGATCTCGGTTTAATCGAAGCACTGGTCCCTGAGCTACAGGATCTCAAAGGCAACATCAAGCTGGCAGTGATCGCAGGCGGGACACTCAATCAACCCAAACTCAGTGGCGATGCCTACCTGCACGATGGCACGGTGCGTATCCCAGGACTGGGCCTGAACATCGAACAAATAAAACTGGATGCCCACAGTGATGGCTTTAACAAACTCGATTACAGCCTTGATGCAAAATCCGGTGACGGTCAGCTTGCAGTCAAGGGCAATACACTTCTCGATAAAAGCAAAGGCTGGCCGAGCACCATTCATATTAAGGGTGACAATGTTGAAGTGTCGCACATCACCGAAGCCCGGATAAACGCGACACCCGATCTTCAGATCACACTGCAACACCGGACGATCAAAATCACGGGCAGTGTGCACATCCCTTATGCAAAGATACAGCCTAAAGACATCACGACAGCAAAGCGAGTATCCGAAGACACCATCATTGTCGGTGGCAAACAGCCTGACGAGGAAAAATGGTTAATTTTCACCAATGTGAGACTGACACTGGGCGAACGCGTGAGTTTTTATGGCTTCGGTTTTGAAGGACGCCTGGGTGGCAGCGTATTATTGAAAGACGTACCGGGACAGGTCACCACTGCCACTGGTGAAATCAATGTCCCCGAAGGTCGTTACATGGCATACGGCCAGCGACTGGAAGTTGAACACGGCCGCCTGCTCTATACCGGTGGGCCGGTTGCAAACCCGGGACTGGACTTACGCGCCGCGCGCCACGTCAATAATGTCACCGCTGGCATCAAGGTCAGAGGCAGCCTGAGTCAGCCAAAAGCCGAACTGTTCTCGATCCCGGCCATGGGTGAAACCGATGTGTTATCTTACATACTATTCGGCCGTCCAGCAGAAGGTGCATCAGGTGAACAGGGCGCGATGATGGCCAAAGCAGCACTGGCGCTGAGCCTGAGTAACGGGGATCGACTGGCACGCATTCTCGGTGATCGTTTCGGACTGGACGAAATGCGAGTAGAGAGCAACGACACCGGTGACCAGGCTTCGCTGATGATAGGCCGATATCTTTCACCCAAACTCTATGTCAGTTACGGCATCGG
>CAYRNH010000286.1:0-2163 GCA_964425515.1 uncultured Thiotrichaceae bacterium
GTCGTGTTGAAAGCGCCGCCGAGCTGCACGAAGCCGTGGCAGGCAAAATACTGTTACAATGCACGACTTTGCTGGAGATTTCAGCCAGCGCCATACGCCAGCAGATTCAAAAAGGGCAGAGCATTCGTTTTCTGCTGCCCGAAGTCGTTAATCAATATCTGGTAGAACACCCTTACCGAGAAAGGCCGAACACATGACCATTGAAGAAATTAGAGCGCTGGTGCGACAATCGCTGGAAGATATGAAAGCCCAGGACATTGTTGAACTGGATGTCACCGATAAAACGAGCGTCACCGATTATTTGTTCATTGCCACAGGCACCTCGAGTCGGCATGTGAAATCCATTGCCAATAATGTTTTCCAGGATGCCAAGAACGCAGGTCAGCAACCGCTGGGCATGGAAGGCGAAGCCGATGCGGACTGGGTACTGGTCGATCTGGGTGATGTGATCGTTCATGTCATGCAGCCGCAGAGCCGCGAGTTTTATGATCTGGAAAGTCTCTGGCGTCTCGATGTGCTGCAACGCGAACGTCAGGATGCGTCCTGATCTGATTCGAGCCGGGTGACGGGTGCACATCCATCTAATTGCTATCGGCCACAAAATGCCGGCATGGGTGGATGAAGCCTGCGACGACTTTATTCGTCGCCTGCCGGCTGAAATCAAAATCCATTCAAAATTATTGCCCTTGATCAAGCGCGGCAAAAATGCCGATCTCGAACGCATCAAACGCGACGAAAGCAGCAAATTGCAGCAGGCGATTCCGCCCGGTTGCATCAGCGTTCTGCTGGACGTCAAAGGCAAACGCTACACCAGCGAAAAATTTTCCGAGCTGGTGAAGCACTGGCTGCAAAGCGGGCAGGATATCGCGATTATTGTCGGCGGCCCCGATGGTGTCTCGGATGAATTCAGACGACAGGCCAGTGTATTGTTGTCGTTATCTGACCTGACCTTCCCGCACACACTGATCCGAGTTATGCTGTGCGAGCAGCTGTACAGGGCTTCGAGTATTCTGGCGAATCATCCTTATCATCGTGGTTAATATAAATCAGAGGGATGTGTATTTATGACACTACAGATTATTGGCGCAGGCTTCGGACGTACCGGTACATTGTCAACATTCACCGCGCTCAACGAGCTGGGTTTTCCCTGTTACCACATGCTCGAGGTGCTAAAGAACGAAGAGAACAAATCGCACCTGGATTTCTGGCGCACTGTAGCGAACTCACAACCTGGCACGCAGCATGACTGGAACCAGGTGTTTTCGAAATACACTGCCGCGCTGGATAATCCTGCGTGTTGTGTCTGGAAGGAATTGCTGGCAGCTTATCCAGGTGTCAAAGTGGTGCTGACACTGCATCCCAAAGGCGCCGAGGCCTGGTACGAAAGCACCATCGATACGATTTATTTCACCGAAAAAATGTGGCAGTTCAAGGTACTCGAATGGTTCACACCTTTTGGGCGAAAATTTGGTGATATGTCGCGCAAGCTCATCTGGCAACACTCACACAAGGACACCATGCCGGATCGCGGTAAAGCGGTCGCGCATTACCATCAGCACATCGAAGATGTGAAAGCCACTGTGCCCCCAGAGCAGCTGCTGATATTTTCAGCTGATCAAGGCTGGGAGCCATTGTGTGAATTTCTGTGCGTACCGGTTCCTGAGTCAAAGTTTCCCAATGTGAACGATCGTAAGGAAATCAAGAAAACAGTGCGTGAGATTACTCGCGGTGCTTACGTTATCCTTGGTATTGCAATGGCAGCGTTTTCCGGTGCCGCCTACGCGGCTTTTCATTATTTATAGTGATCGAATCAAAGCGCTTTCACACGAATGACCATTCTGGAGATTGATCAATACCTCATATTTTCCACTGATATCTGCCTGTCTCAAATATAATGGCAGTGGTGGTTGCTGTTTTTGAGCCACTCGCGCTGGATCAATGGAACAGATCTATCCGGTAAGCAATTTGCAACAACTTGATAATTATAATGAAAATAATCCTGGCCTCGGCCTCACCGCGGCGCGCAGAACTGCTCAGGCAAATCGCTGTGCCTTTTCAGCAGCTTCCAGTCGATATCGATGAAGCTTTGAAATCCGGTGAAACACCAGTCGAGCATGTGGTGCGGCTGGCCAGAGAAAAAGCGCAAGCCGGCGCTGAACTTGC
>CAYRNH010000287.1:0-2155 GCA_964425515.1 uncultured Thiotrichaceae bacterium
CCGCGTCCTGGGCACCGGCATGGATGCAGCGCTTGATTTCGTCGGTAATATGCGGAATCACCTGCACCGTAGCACCGAGATATTCGCCGCGGCGTTCCTTGCGGATCACTTCTTCGTAAATTCGGCCGGTGGTGAAATTGCTCAGTTTGCTGGTCGGGGTGCGGACAAAACGTTCGTAATGGCCCAGGTCAAGGTCGGTCTCGGCTCCATCTTCGGTGACAAAGACTTCGCCGTGCTGGAACGGGCTCATGGTGCCCGGATCGACGTTGATGTAGGGATCGAGTTTCATCATGCGGATTTTGAGGCCGCGGCTTTCGAGAATTGCGCCGATCGAAGCGGCAGCGATACCCTTACCTAATGACGAAACCACACCACCGGTAATAAATATATATCGCGTCATGAATGAAGCCGTGTCTCGTGAATCGTGTGAGTGGGTCGTAGCCATGCCAGAACTGGCGAAAGCACCCCGGTATTGCAGGTAACTATGGTAACAACATTCGCCAACTACGACAATGAATTAAACTGATTCCGAGCCCGACAGCTTCTCACAGGTGCTGATGTTATAAACTCATTCAGCAGAATCCTGTATCCTGTTGTTAAATAGCCAGACCCCGGTCAAACGTAAAGTTTTCATGGATTTAATTCAACGCTACCAGCAGGCCATTGACCAGCACGGCCTTGATCATGACCCTGCGCAATACCAGGTGGTCGAAGCATTGCAGAAAACCGGCCAGCAACTGATACAGGCCGAACAGATAAAAAACCAGCCACTCAGTCGAATCGGGCACTGGTTCGGTTTTAAACCCGAGGCGGTACGCGGGATTTATCTCTGGGGCAGTGTCGGCCGCGGCAAAACCTGGCTAATGCATCTGTTCTACGACAATCTGCCGCTGGACAACAAACTGCGTCTGCACTTTCACCATTTCATGCTCGATGTTCACGCCCAGCTGGGGCAGCTGCAGAAACAGAAAGACCCGCTACGCCTGATCGCAAAAAATTATGCACTAAAATATTGCGTGATCTGCCTCGATGAGTTCATCGTCACCAATATCACCGACGCCATGCTGCTCCATGGACTGCTGGATGCACTGTTCAGTTATGGCGTGACCCTGGTCGCCACTTCCAATCGCGTTCCTGACGATCTCTATAAAAACGGCCTGCAGCGCGAACGTTTTGTGCCCACGATTGCGCTGATCAAACGCTACACCCAGGTGATCCAGCTCGACAGCCCGACCGATCATCGCCTGAAACTGCTGGAACAGTCCGATGTGTATTACTCACCACTCAATGAACACAGCGACAGCCAGCTCGAAGCGCGATTTCGCGCGCTGGCCAACAGTGACATTGTATTTGATACCGAACTCACCGTGCTCAAACGCCAGCTCGCCTGCCGTGCGCTGGCCGATGAAATCGCCTGGTTCGATTTCGAGGTGCTGTGCAATACCCCGCGCGCAGCGCAGGATTACATCGTACTGGCGCGCGATTACCACACCCTGTTTCTCTCGGGCGTACCGGTCATGGACGAGGCCACAGACGACAAGGCGCGGCGTTTTATCTACCTGATCGACGAATTATACGACCGCCGGGTCAAACTCATTCTCAGTGCTGACGCCCAGCCCGAACAATTGTATAATGGCGACATGTTTGCCTTTGCTTTCCATCGCACCAGCAGCCGCCTGATAGAAATGCGTTCCAGCACCTATCTGCGCGAACCTCATCATGAAAGCTAGACTAACCGCGCGCCTGCAGACGATTATCGACAGCATCTGCGGTCAGGGTTGTCAGCAGGTCAGGCAGTTTATTCAGCAGTTACAACAAGGCAAACTCGACGAAAAAACAAAATCACTCAATGCTCAGGAACGCAACCTGATCCTCGCAGAATTAGAATCAATCATGTCGGTTTATAAACACCGCTAGATTGATATCTACCAGTCACGATTTAATCCAGCATTCCAGAATACCGAGTCTGGTTATTCACTGACAAAACCTTATCCGCAAAGAACGCAAAAGACGCCATGATAAAATCATGAGGCATGCTTTGTGGCTGCTTGATAATTTTCCAGATCAGTCGATCTTTATTGGCGTCATTGGCGTTTTTTGCGGACTGATGTTTTTTAATATGTAAACGTATCTCAGACACAGGCTGCAATCATAC
>CAYRNH010000288.1:0-2120 GCA_964425515.1 uncultured Thiotrichaceae bacterium
TATGGAAGGCATCAGTGACATCAAAATACACGGCCTGGATCCGACGCGACCGCCTCGTCTCATTCACAAGGAACCGTACATTAACCTGTACTTCGAGCTCAGCCACAAGGCGCCACCCGACTGGTGCCAGGCCTTCAATCAGTTAGTTTCGAAGAAAAAATATTCCGTCAAGATCGACCCGCATGTTGGGCTATTCATTGATGCGTGGGTACGCGAAATGGAAGAAATCGAGGGGCTGCTCGACGAGCTGAAGGAGGCCGTGAAAGTCTGCACCCAGGAATATATCGAACGCATCGAAAAATCAGCACGTGACAACATGGCGGACGGTGATGACATACAGCACGCAGGTGGTGAGCAGGGTCGGCTGAATAAGATTATTGCAGGGCTGGATTTTTCTGACTGAACCGTGATTGCTTTGAATAATTAAAGGGGTAGGTGACAAATGAGTCGGAGCCCTTTACAAGAGTCTCGAGCAGCGAATTCAACTAAACCATATACCACTATAAGGGCCTGAGACCCTTATCTTTTGCTTTTGCCTTGTTGAGGTGACGCGTATTATTAGATAACAATTTGATTTAATGAAGTATTTTAAGTTCGAAAGACTTCTGGCAATGTCTATTAGCAATCTATAATATACGACGTATATGGCTCAAGATAGACATCAGATTGTTATTGTCGGCGGTGGCTCTGCCGGGCTCGAACTCGCCACTACCCTGGGTAGAAAACTTGGCAAAAAGAAACTTGCCGATGTGATTCTCATTGATGCCAGTCGTACGCATATCTGGAAACCGCTATTGCATGAAGTCGCAGCTGGCACGCTGGACTCAGCGGATGATGAACTGGAGTACCTGGCCCAGGCGCGCTGGTGCAACTTTCGCTATCGCCTGGGGCGCATGACTGGTCTCGATCGTGAACGACAGGAAGTCTGCCTGGCTCCTACTGTTGATGAAGAAGGTGTGGTGATCATCCCCGAGCGCCGCTTTCACTACGATACGCTGGTGATGGCTGTAGGCAGTATCAGTAATGACTTTGGTATTCGAGGTGTCAAACAAAACTGTTTGTTCCTCGACAACACTGCGCAGGCAGAACACTTTCAACAAAAACTGCTGGATTGCATGATTAAGGCGCATACCCAGGGTACCCCCATCGTGAAGGGACAGCTCGACCTGGCGGTCGTCGGTGCCGGCGCCACCGGTGTGGAACTCTCCGCGCAAATACATCATGTCACCCGTAAGTTGTCCAGCTATGGTCTGGACACCATCGACCCGGATAAACATATTCGGATCCATGTCATCGAGGCCGGGCCGCGTATCCTTCCTGCTCTGCCAGAACGCTTATCACAAGCGGTGGAACACGAATTAGATAAACTTGGGGTCACCGTGCATGTCAATCAGCGTGTCATCGAGGTTTCCAAAGTCGGTATTGTTACCCCCGGGGGAAAAATTATTCCGGCAGCCATAAAAGTCTGGGCGGCGGGTATCAAGGCACCGGCTTTTCTCAAGGATATCGCCGGACTGGAAACCAACGGTCTCAACCAGCTGGTTGTGAAGCAGAATTTACAAACTACCCGGGACAAGCGCATTTTTGCTATTGGTGACTGTGCCGCCTGTCCACTCGATGATAATGGCAAAACTGTCCCGCCGCGGGCGCAGGCTGCCCACCAGGAAGCATCGATCCTGGCCAGAACCCTGCTGCGACAACTGAAGGGGCTACAGCCGCTAGAATATAAATATCGCGATTACGGTTCAATGGTGGCCATGGGGCACTACAGTACTGTTGGTAATCTGATGGGGGGTGTGATGAGCAGCATGATGGTATCCGGTCTGACTGCCCGGTTTGTGTACCTTTCTCTGTACAAGATACATCAGGCTGCGCTCTACGGCTGGCCCCGTACTATCCTGATTACCTTGCTGCGCTTTCTGCGCAAAGGCGTCGATCCACAAGTCAAATTACATTAAACAGGACAATAGACGACGCTGGTAATCCCCAGCCAGAATTAAAGGGGGCGGCGACAAGTGAGAACAGTTTATTTATTTGAATGCTTGCTCTTTGTCACCGACTCCTTTTATTTTCTACAATTTTGTCGCCAGCGCCGCCTGAAAAATGGCCTTGTGAACATC
>CAYRNH010000289.1:0-2110 GCA_964425515.1 uncultured Thiotrichaceae bacterium
TGAGAATCGGTATGCAATCGGTGACCCGCACTTCACCGCTATCCGTGGTAAAGATGGTTTCCAGCACATTGCTGTTGTTGATATAGCGCCGCTTTACACGATAGGGCTGGCAAGGACGAATACTGAAATGACCGCCAGCGCGGCGATCAAGAATAGCGGCAAAAATACTCTCGCCCGAGAAATGAGGAAGACATAACCATTCCACGGCGCCGTCACGACTGATCAGGGCCGCGATCCGACAATCTCCGATCAGCGCATAATCATTGATCGCCGGGTATGTCTCTGGCGGCAGTGGCCCACTCACTGAAATAAGATTATCGTTTTCCTGCTTATGTATAGATTGCATAATGGCCCATAACTTGAATATTTATGCGACAGGTAATAACAGTGATAGTTTCTCCTGACCCGACCAATGAAAAGAAAGGTCTGACTATAATGACACTTACTTAAGATATTCCGGATTATTTTTTAGCTCGCTGACTACCCTGCAGCGAGTTGTAAATTTTTTGCAGGTTGGTGGCGAGTTTGCGAGCCCCAGCAATGGTGATGAGATTAACTGCAGTTGTTGGGCTTCGTACCTCACCGCCAACCTACGAAAGCCCTGCTCGTTTATAATTTGTAATCAGCTGGATTGATGCCGTATGTGCCCGGCTGTAGTCCATGCAATATGGTGTACTCATGTCCGTTGTGGTCCACCAGCTGGGTCTGTAGATCGACAATCTTGGGCCCTGGATAAGGCTCCTTGTGTTCATCAAGCAGCATCATAACTCTGGGTTTGATCCGCTCTTTTTTATTCTGTGCTATCACCATGCCGACCTCACCGGTCGACATTTCAATTATCGAACCTGTGGGGTAAACGCCCATGCATTGCAAAAACTGTTCGACCAGCTCATCCTGAAAAAACCTGTTACGCCAATCATACAATACCTGCAATACAGTATGCGGTGCCGCTGCTTTTCGGTAAGGGCTGTCATGTGTCATCGCATTGTAGGTATCGATGATGCCGGCAATGCGTGCAAAAATGGGTATCTGCTTGCCTTCCAGTCCGTCAGGATAGCCGCTGCCATCGAAGCGTTCGTGATGACCATGGACTACCGCGAGCACACCTTCGCTGACGTCAGATGCTTTGCGTAGAATTTTCATGCCGTATTTTACGTGCTTTCTCATCTCGACAAACTGATCTCGTGTCAGCGTTTCTGTGCTGTTAAGTATGGCTTCTGGTATTTTTATTTTGCCAATATCCATTAACAGGCAGCCCATGGCAAGCGCGCGCAGATCCTCTTTATATAAACCAAGGTGGCGGCCAAAAGCGATTGCGAGTGAGCAGTTGTCAATGGAATGTGAATAGGTATAGGAATCCTTTTCCTGCATTTCTGATAACCAGAGCATTGCGTCGGAATTACGCACCATGCTTTCTATGATAGGTTCAACGGCCTCGCGCACCGCGTGCATATCCAGGTTGTCGCCTGCTTTAATATTGTCCATGATGTTAGCGACTTTGACCGAAGCGTTTTCCAGCGCCATTTCGGCAATCGGTATTTCCTGAAATTCGTCTCTTTCAGTTTTGTAGATAACTTTCTGCTTGCCGCCTTCGAGAAAGTCATCAACATAAGTATTGCCTTCTTCGGTGGGTGCTTTGTCCAGATAGTTATCCGCTTCTACTCCTTGCTCGGTGTCTATGTAGACGTATTCACAATGTTGTTGCAGCGCCACAATTTCTTCATCGTCCTTGATCAGAAAGCCCTGAATTAAAAAAGGTGTGTCCAGCCAGGGTCGGTCAAGATTTACGACATACATGCCGATTTTGACATCGAAAGTACTTACCTTGCGTTCCATGAACAAACCTTTTATGAAGGTGATGAATTGTTTTCGGCATAATACTTGTACATTGTCATTATGGGCTATTTGGCTCATGTTTCCAACAGGCCGGGCTGGGCTTTGATATGGAGGCTGTTGATATGCGTATACGCTCATCTCTGTGTTGACTGAGCGAGCAGCGTAGATGAGCGTAACTCGCCCGTGGGTGTGACAGATTCGACAGGATCGAATTTGAACTGTGCTTTTACGCGGCCCGAAGGGTAAGGAGCAGGGATGCTCCGCATAATACCCA
>CAYRNH010000290.1:0-2100 GCA_964425515.1 uncultured Thiotrichaceae bacterium
CTCCACCGGCGCGGGTGGTCGATGCGCTTTATAAGGAGGGTACAGCTCGCGGCGATAGGAATGGGTCTGTTTGGCGTCGAAGGCGCAGGCAATATATTCGGGTTTTTCCAGCTCGATCAGCTGGTGCAGAAACTCGGTGAAACCGTAAATGGCATTGGCCGGCTGGCCCTCGGCATCGGTCATTTCTTCCGAATAGGCGTGCCAGCCGCGAAAAATATAGATGCTGGAATCGACCAGGTAGGCGCGCTTTTGTTGATTATTGGTATTGTGCCCGGGCATGATCGCATTCTACTGGAGCTGGCCTGAATGTGCATGGATTCCGGATACCACGAAATCCTCTGAACAGGCGCTCGAAGTCCGGCAAGTCAGAACAGAACAGCTATAGTAAGGGTATGAAGCCCGTGAGCTTCATATAATGTGACTGAATCATGTATTATCTGACTCCCGGCCTGGCCCTCAAAATAAAAAAAAGAAGTTAAAAATGCCCGAAATCAGTAAAAAATCCATCATTGAACTTTCCAAAAAAGGCAGTCGATTGTTTCGCAGCGGTGACTATGAAACCGCGCGTGCGGTCTATCTGGAAGCACGCGAAATCGACGACGAGAACCTCTATGTGTTGTCCGGCCTTGGTGACGTTTACCGCAAGCTTTGCGATTTTGAAAAATCCGAAGAATGCTACCAGTCGGTGCTCAAACTGGACCCGAAAAATGTATTTGCACTGCGTGGTGCAGGCGATGCGCTACGCGGTCAGCTGAAACCGCAGCAGGCCATTCCGTTCTGGCTGCGTTATCTCGAAATCAATCCTAAAGACAGCCATGTTATGGTGCGCATTGCAGATGCCTTCCACAAACTGCACCAGACCCAGGACGCGATCGATTTTTACCAGCAATCACTCGCCATCCGTCCGCACGATGCGTTTGCCCTGCTCGGTCTGGGCAATGTGTACTACGCAGAGCACGATGATATGAACGCGCTGCGTTGTTTTGAAGAGCTGATGAAATTTAATGAAACCCATAATGTCGTAGTGATGACCATGGCGGGCAATATCTATCGCCGCCGCAAAGAGTTTGATCGTGCGATGGAGCAATATCAGCGCGCACTGGATCTGGACCCCAAAAACAATTTTGCTTTGTTTGGTATGGGCGACTGCTGCCGCGGCAAGCTGGATCTTGATAAGGCTGTGTTCTGGTGGGATAAAATACTGGAACAGGAACCGGAAAATCAGGCCCTGTGGACACGTGTCGGAGACGCGCTGGTGAATCTGGATAAACTGGATGAAGCCGTTCTGCATTATGAATCAAGCTTAAAGAGCGGGCACGATATATATGCTTTGCTGGGTCTGGCGCGGGTCAAGGTCAAGCGTGGGAATTTCTCGCAGGCGCTACAGCATTGTGAGCGCGCACTCTCGGTTGATGAAGATCATCCACGCGTGCTGGAAGAAATGGCAAAAATTCACGAGTTAAACGATGATGCGGCCGCAGCTGCGCGCTGTCGTGCCAGGATTAAAACTGAATAGTACGAGAATATTATGAACGATGCTGTGATCGCGCAGAAAGCGCCTTATCCTGTCGAAGTCGAAGCCGGTAAAACCTATTACTGGTGTCGCTGTGGCCGCAGTCAGTCGCAACCATTTTGTGATGGTTCGCATAAAGCGACTGATATCACGCCATTGAAATATACGGCTGATGAAAATAAAAAACTGTTTTTTTGTGGATGTAAACACACCGCTACACCACCTCTATGTGACGGCAGTCACAACAAATTATAAAACATGGCTTCGCTCACTATAGTGAGTATTGCGCTGGCGCTGGCCGGACTCTGGCTGTGTTTTATCGGCCTCAGACGATTGTTCGCCCGTCGCACCCTGTCTGCACTCAATTTCGAACTTTCTGGCCTGATATTCCTGGCGGTGGCTGCGGTCTCATTTGTTCTGTCGTCGAATTTATATTTATATCATCGACTGGATTACGAAGCGCCAGTTGCAGAAATTCAATTTACAGAATTGTCACCACAGCATTTCACTGCCGATTTGCAGCGCGGTGAAGTGCAACAGCAGTTCGACATGTGGGGTGATGAGTGGCAGCTTGATGCGCAAATGCT
>CAYRNH010000291.1:0-2080 GCA_964425515.1 uncultured Thiotrichaceae bacterium
TGAGCAAAACCCTGTCTTTGAATGTACCGGGTTCGCCTTCATCTGCATTGCACACCACATAATGCTGATCCGCGTCTGTTTCGCGTGACATACGCCATTTGTTTGCGGTGTTAAAACCCGCGCCACCGCGACCGCGTAGACCGGATTGTTCGATCGCATCGAGCACCGCATCTGCGCCTTTATCGAGCAGGTTCTCCAGGGCGCTACCAGCGTGCAATTCGTCCGACAATAACAGGCCGCGTTGCTGAATATTGTCATCCACCACAAAAAATGCTTCTGGCCATTGATCGAGCGGTGTACTGGCTTCGATCAGTTTTGCAATGCGTTGAATACGATCCTGATCCAGTCTGGAAATAACCCTGCCATTGATCAGCATCGCCGGGCCCTGATCGCCGATCCCGGTGCAGGACGTACTGTCGACCGTAACACGGCCATCGGTGCGAGGAACGCCAGGCTCTACGTTCAGTTGCTCGCAAAGCGAGTCAAACAATGGCCGACTGCCATGCATGCGGTCGGTGATGTTGTCGCTGAAATAAATATCAAAATGTCCGCGCGCTTTTCTGTGCAAAAAGGCGTAGAAGTCGATTACGGCATAAATCTGTGTGGTGGGGAGAGATAGCTGTTCGGCCAGCAGTGACACCGCTGCTTCGGGTATGTGCGAATATTTCAGTTGTATCGGACACAGATATTGCAACAGGCGATCATTTGCTTTATCGCCCGACAATAGTTCAAACACGAAGTTTTCAAGGTCTTTCATGGGGTATGTCCATTCAACTACGCCCTGTTACCTGTGCTTATTATCAAGCATCTGACAGAAATTGAAAGGGAGTGAGCGTATTTTTTGAATAACAGATTATTGTTCGATAACTGGAGTGTTCAATACGGGTGCATTAGCAGCGTGTGATGTTTTGCCCGAATAGGGTGTTATTTGGTGTTGCCCGCGATGTGGCGCTATATCAGCTATTTTGCATTAGTGCTATCTGATATACTCCTTCGTCTTAATTCTGCTGAAATTCCGAAGGGTCACACGTTCATGTCAGGATGCACCACTAGCCTAGGTTTTATCAACGAGATCGTGTTTGATCCCTTTGCCCTGGTATCAGAAACAGTGCGGCCCGAACAGAAACGGTGGCACTCAGCATTGATTACAGCACCACACGAATTTCTGCTTCATAGCAATTTATCGTCAGATAACACCCGGCCATCATGAACTGGCAAAGTGCCGATGCAAAAAAGCCGTTGGCTCCACTGGCGCTTGCTGCGCTGGGTATCGTCTATGGCGACATCGGTACCAGTCCCTTATACGCATTGAAGGCTGTTTTTGTAGGCGCGCATCCCGTGCCGATCACACCAGCGAACATTAGCGGTGTCCTTTCTCTGATATTCTGGTCTTTGATGATCGTGGTCTCGATCAAGTATGTCGCTTTCATTATGCGCGCAGATAACCGTGGCGAGGGCGGCATCATGGCGCTGATGGCGCTAACTTTGCGCAAGGTGCATGGTCGCAGCAGGGAATTAGTCATTTTTGCAGGCATCGTCGGGACCGCATTGTTTTATGGTGATGGCGTGATAACGCCAGCCATTTCCGTGCTTTCCGCTGTAGAAGGGCTGGAAGTAGCGGCTCCTGAGCTCAAGGCGTTCGTACTGCCGGTTACGGTCGGCGTGCTGATCGCGCTGTTTGTTTTCCAGCGTAAAGGCACTGCCGGCATCGGTGCTCTGTTCGGGCCGGTGATGGTGTTGTGGTTTGGCACCCTGGCCTTGCTCGGTATCCTGAATATTGCCCACGAACCGGATGTGATGCAATCGCTGAATCCGGTGTACGCGTTCGCCTTTTTTGCACATCACCCTTCGCTGGGTTTTTTCTCTCTCGGTGGTGTGGTGCTGGTATTGACCGGTGCTGAAGCGCTGTATGCAGATATGGGGCACTTCGGTCGCAAGCCGGTGCAACTGGCGTGGTTTGGTTTTGTATTGC
Organism: uncultured Thiotrichaceae bacterium; assembly: GCA_964425515.1. Classification (GTDB taxonomy): domain Bacteria; phylum Pseudomonadota; class Gammaproteobacteria; order SZUA-229; family SZUA-229; genus JASBSR01. Next base: position 1,973 of record CAYRNH010000291.1, read on the forward strand.
CGTCTCTGGTGCTGAATTATTTTGGTCAGGGCGCTTTGCTATTACATGATCCGTCTGCGATTCGTCATCCGTTTTATCTGTTAGCACCGTCCTGGGCATTGTATCCAT
>CAYRNH010000292.1:0-2001 GCA_964425515.1 uncultured Thiotrichaceae bacterium
CGCGCACACTGAAATCCGGCGTGAGCTGATACTTGATATTCGCCCACTCCACATGAGGCTGGTAACTATTGTCGTAATTCTGCTCCGCGATGACCTGTAACACCGCCGAGAGCTTTGGAGTGATTGTGGCAGTGACCTGCCCGCCGAGCAGGCTGTCGACGCCTGTGCTCCAGGCATGGCTGTAGCCGGCGTCGCCAGGCTTAAAAATGCTGGTGCTAAAGTCCGCCTGATCCTCGCTGGAATGAACCACCCCTAAAGTACCGAAGCCGCTGAACGATAACAGCGGTACTGCCAAATGATCAGCACTCGCGCCTGTCGCATACATCGCCGCCGCAAGCAGGGCGATGTGAGACAGTTTGCGCGTTATGTGTTTCATCATGCCTACTCCAGACAAGAACCAAACCACTGGTGGAATGCACCAAAATCATTGGCTCGGATCATTTCGTGATCACGACTTTCACACTGTCATCCACCCGCTTTTGCTCGATGTAGCCGATGGCATCGGGATGGTTGGCGATGAACTTCTTTACTTCGGCGCCATTCGATACCTCCGGCGGCGGCTGACCCCGACCGGTGAAAATAATTTTCGACCAATAGGCCTTGATCTGAGCGGGAGACTTGCTGGCGAACTTGAGGTAGAACTCCTCGCGCGCGGCAGAGCCTTCGACCTGATCAACCGGTAAGACCTGACTGCCATCGGGGAAATGGCTTGCTTTGCCCAGAAAAATATCCACGATCTGGTTTTTGCTCAGTGCGGTCACCGAGTTTTTGGCAGAGACCACCGCAACCACCTGTGCCGCGGCCCCAACTGATCCCAAACTCAGGGACAGCCCGATGATGATCAAGCCGATGTGTTTCATATTGATCATGAACAGCCTCATCAGAATACGAAATCCAGGGTAGCGCTGAACACGTTGACCTTGCCGCCAGTTTGAAAGCCCGGCTGCAGGTTGGTCAACACACCGGACGAGCCGGCGCCGATATCGGTGTGATCGTATTGCAGCTTGAGCGCGGCGTTAGGCATGAAATCCCAGCGCCCGCCGATGGACAGGGTGTTCTGAACCGGTTTCGTACTCAGCAGCGAATTGAGGGCGGCGTTGAGGCCGGCGGCGGCAGGAACGTTCAAACCTGGGTCGGAGAGATTATCTGCCGTGGCCTGGGCATACGTCAGGTAAGGCGTAAACATACCAAGCCGATAGCCGCCGCTCAGGTACCAGCCGGTTCCTGTACCAAAGACGGAATGGGTGACTAAATGCGCCGCTTCACCCATCACGAACCACTCACCCGGATCGTAGCGTGCGCCCATTGTGACGAGGGATACGGCTTTGTTGTCCACCTCGTATCTGTCCGCAATGGTAATGCCCTCCGGCCCAAACTGCCTGAAGCCATCGAAAATCGGCTTGAGACCATCCAGCGTAATGTGGCTTGATTCGTAGCCTAAGTGCACAGTGGCAGCGTGGTATTCACCTGTATAGGACAGACCCCACATGTGCTTCGATTTGATAGAGCCGAGGCCGGCTGGCACCTTGTTTTCGTTTTTTCCGAAACGGGCCTGCAGAACATTCGTGATGTCACCGACGTGTATTGTGTAGCTTGCATCAGCACCGTCGCTGGAAGTAATCGGCTCCTGGCGATAGACCTCTCGTGGTGGACGTACCCATGGATAGGCATAAGCCACTTTACGAGTGTCCGAAAACAGAAATGTCGGTAGTAAGGTGCGACCGGCGCGTACACTAAAATCCGGTGTGAGCTGATACTTGATATTCGCCCACTCCACATGGGGCTGGTAGCTATTATCGTAATTCTGCTCCACTATGACCTGTAACACGGCCGAGAGCTGTGAGGTGAAATTGGCGGTAACTTGCCCGGCAATCAGGCTGTCAGCGTCTTTGCTCCAGGCATGGCTGTAGCCAGCACCGTCAGGCTTCAAAATGCTGGAGCTAAAATCCGCCTGATCCTCGCTGGAATGAACCACACCTAAAGTGCCGAAGCCGCTGAATG
>CAYRNH010000293.1:0-1997 GCA_964425515.1 uncultured Thiotrichaceae bacterium
CGTCTGCGTACACGGATTATTGCCTTCATTCGTAATTATTTTGATGACCACGGTTACATGGAAGTGGAAACACCGATGATGCAGGTGATTCCCGGCGGTGCCACAGCGCGCCCATTCGAAACTTATCACAATGCACTCGGGCTGCCGATGTTTTTGCGCATTGCGCCCGAACTGTATCTCAAACGCCTGGTTGTGGGTGGTTTCGAGCGGGTTTATGAAATCAACCGTAACTTCCGTAACGAAGGTGTGTCCACACGACACAATCCCGAATTCACCATGCTGGAATTTTATCAGGCCTATGCGGATTACAACGATCTGATGGACCTGACTGAAGATCTGTTGCGCAAGCTCACGCAAAAAGTACTGGGCAATACCACGGTGAACTATCAGGGTGAGTCCTATGATTTTGGTAGCCCGTTCGCGCGTATGAGCGTGTTCGATTCCATTTTGCATTTTAATCCAGACGTCAAACCTGAACAGATATCAGAACTTGAATCTGCAAGAAAGCTGGCTGAGTCGCTCGATATTAAACTGAAAGACGGTTATGGCCTCGGTAAGGTGCAGATCGAAATCTTCGAAAAAACAGTCGAGCACCGGCTGATGAATCCGACCTTTATTACCGAGTATCCGACCGAAGTGTCACCACTGGCGCGACGCAATGATCACAATGATCACGTTACCGATCGCTTCGAATTCTTTGTCGGTGGCCGTGAGATTGCTAATGGTTTCTCAGAATTGAACGATGCTGAAGACCAGGCGGAGCGTTTTCATAAACAGGTGGCAGAAAAAGAAGCGGGTGATGATGAGGCTATGCACTACGATGCGGATTATATTCGTGCACTGGAGTTTGGTCTGCCCCCGACCGCAGGCGAGGGTATTGGTATAGATCGTCTGGTTATGCTGCTTACAGATGCTCCATCAATTCGTGATGTTATTCTGTTCCCGCACATGCGTGCTGAGGTTGAATAAAACTCAGAAGCGAAACCACAGACTAATTTGACTGGATCAAATTGAACGCGTGATTTATACGCGGCCCGAAGGGTGGAGGGCAGGACGCCCGGAATAGCCGCGAAGTACACAGAGAAAAAATAATAATGTTTAGTATTATTGAAGCATCTCTATGTACCTGATTGCTGCGACACTACTGGTTAATCTCGCTGCTGCTTCTGGAACAAACTGCGGTCTTGCTGCGCCACCATCGGCTGCTGGCGAAACCCAGGCGCATGGTGTGATTATTTATGTCTATCCGCGCAATCCTGAAATTGACGCGCACTATAGTGGTTGTCAGACAAGATGGTTTAAGGATGACAGTCGGTTTAGAACACTAAGTGTTGCTCATTGTATCAACGGGACTGCGGTTGGGTATGATGATATTAATGTCGATGGCAAGATCGCCTACCATTGCCGGTATTCTGCTGGTGTGCCGGCAGGCGATAACGACCAGCGTTGCCCGGAATTCAGGCGAATTATGACAAAGTCATATCAGGCAGGGTGTTACAGCAAAGCGAAACTGAACACGTCGGGTTATTACGGTTCGGTATCGGCTGAATGTGAATTGAAATAAGACGTGAAGTGTGAGTCACGCTTTGTATGCAAATCTGGAAAATTCTTAATAGATATCTCTGGTCAAAGTTGAACAGCAAACATTTATGCTGGCTTATGCAGGCGATGCAATGAAAGAGTATTTTAAAGTAAGAGGCTATGTGCCTGGCGGGCTTGTCCAGAACGTAAAAAAGGAAAGCCTGGATTTGCGTGCTCTCCCGCCTTTTTTGCGCACGCTGATGATTACCGATGGCACGGTGACCAAAAGTCTGGAAGCGTTTTTCTGGGAACAGATCATTGTTGATACCCTTTCTCAGGAAGAGATAGTCATTCCTGATGACCAGGAATGGCTCAACATCAAAAAAGGTGATAAAGCACTGCAGCGAGAAGTGCGTCTGAAAGGTGAAGAGAGCGGCAAGGTATATGTTTACGCGCGCTCTTTGATACGCCTGGAA
>CAYRNH010000294.1:0-1994 GCA_964425515.1 uncultured Thiotrichaceae bacterium
CTGGTGCAGCCATCTGTCGTAGCGCGGCCAGAGCGCGTTCTGCTCTGAACTCCTGCACTGCACCGATGATGGCATTGAGCAGCACAATCACCAGAATCGCGATGGTGTCCTGTGGATCGCCGATGACACCAGAAATCAACGCGGCCGCCAGCAGAATCAAAATCATGAAATCAGTAAACTGCGAAACAAACATCAGCAGCAAAGAACGGCGATGTCTGTCAGGCATGGCGTTCACACCGTACTCGGCTCGACGTTTGTTTGCAGTATCGGTGTTCAGCCCACTGGCAGATGATCCCAGAGCGAGCAGTACCTCATCGACGTCAAGACTGTGAAAGGCTGGTTGCGGCATATCAGGTAAATAGATAGATCAGTAGACAGGTAACTAGCGCCATCAGCAGGGTCTGCATGCCGCTACGCAGCCATGAGATGCCAGCAATGCGTCCCAGAAATACACCAAGAAAAAAAATCAGCACAAGCGCAATCACAATTGCGCTATAAAGCGGCTGCAGTGGCAACAGGACGCCTGCTTTGGCCAGTAACAGTGGAGTTATAATAAGAATTGAAATAACAAAAGGCGCCAGACCATTCACCAGCGCAATTAATATTGGTACGCTTCGCGCAGCATCACCGTGTGTACTGTCATGAAGATCACTGATCATGGCCTGTTCCAGTTTGTCCAGTGCACGCATCCGTTCTGCAGACTCGCTGACATAGGCGCTGCTCATGCCACTCATTCCCAGTGCAATCGCAGCGCCCAGACAGGCATGGATAATCACTGTTAAATCAGTTGCTGCACTGACCAGAAAACCAATAATCAGTCCCAGCATGGTAAGCGCACCATCAAAGCCATTAACCACAAAATAACGGCGTACGATATCGTGGCTTCGGCTAATGCGGAGTAGAAAACTGACCTGCTCTGATAGCGACATGGTTGTTATTCAACATCCGCTTCACTGAGGACTTCGACTTCATCGATACTGTGCAGTGAGCCACCCATTTCGCCGATGGTCGACTGAATGGCGACAAAATCGATTGCTTTGCCTGTGACTTCGATCTGCACCGTCTCCGTGTTTTCATCGACCTCAATAACCGTTAAATGCACACAATAATCCTGACCGACCGCGGCGATTACCTGACTCAGTTCAAGCACATTCGGCTGGTGAGGTTTGAGCACATCAAGAACAATTCTTTTCAGGGACACCATAACCTTTGCTCCTTATATTCTCTATCCACGACAGATTCAAGATTCGAAATATCCGTTAACGATCATTACAGCAATAATTGCGTCGCTCCTTCCGGAGGATATACGCCTGTTTACATGATACACAATTCTGCAAGCAGGGTTATGGTCCACATCAATTAGCGGTGACATTAACAGCGTATGAAATGAAAAATATTATGGTCTGCCAGGGATGGCAGTCATGAAGATGGTGCCCGGGGCCGGGGTCGAACCGGCACGGTGTTGCCACCGAGGGATTTTAAGTCCCTTGCGTCTACCAATTTCGCCACCCGGGCTAATTCGTTATGGATGGTCTTTCTAAATTTTTCTTCAAGTTCTGATAGCTGGTCTTTCGGACCGTGTCTACCACAACGCCACCCGGACTTGTTACCTGGATGGTCTTTTTAAACTTGTCTGCCAATTATCGGCAGTTACTGTATACCACTCTGCCGCGGGCAGCTTTGGAAGGCGGCTATTCTAGTGAAAAATGCGGTGAAGTGTAAGGCTTGATATGGAGGCGGGACCCGGAGTCGAACCGAGATACGCGGATTTGCAATCCGATGCATAGCCATTCTGCCATCCCGCCATATTTGCATTGCACTGCCGGTGCAATCCAGGAGCTATGATACTCGTTTTATCCAGACAGCGAGTCTCGCTTTCTGTGCCGGATATCATTAACCCTAAACAAAAAAACCCTTCTGGCGAGGGTTTCTGACTAAATTTGGAGCGGGAAACGAGATTCGAACTCGCGACCCCAACCTTGGCAAGGTTGTGC
>CAYRNH010000295.1:0-1994 GCA_964425515.1 uncultured Thiotrichaceae bacterium
TGATTAGTGCTGTATTTTTCTAAACCATAATTATGTGAGAAATCTAAAGGCAAATGAGCTGATGGGCACAGAAGACAATAAAAATAATGAAAATGACTCTGATCGCCGTGAAAAAGATAGAAGAAAGAGGGAAGACAGACGCAGTACTGTCAGGTTTGGCGATGTTCTGGGGCGACGTACCGGGGTGGATCGTCGGGTGATCGGGCGCTAGTTCTACCCGTTTTTACTCACTGATAGTTCTTTTCTGGCAGCGCACGGTTCGTGCGTGTTCTGCTATGGGCCGGTTTCGACCTTCGTTTTTACCGGCACAATCTTGATCAGGATACCCACCAACGGGTGATCGATGTAGTGCAGTTCGTTACTGCGCATACGACGGTGTTCCTTGATCACAAAATCCTGGACTGGAGCCGGGGCTGCTACTGGTGGTGTCGCTGAATCACCTGCGGGCACGATAGCTGTGGTATCAGGCCGGTGGTAGACCAGATCGGTGTACAGATGCAGATAACGCTCGAGCACGATTTTAACGGTGCCGGTGAGACTTCCAACGGCTCCTGCAGACTCGGGGTCATTCGCTGAATTCATATCGATATTAACCGCGTCCTTACTGTCCAGTCCGGGCTGTATCCAGCTTTTTCTGACCAGGATGTGGTAGCGCGGGCTGGCGATCAGTTTTTTGACCGCAGCATTGAGTAGATCATATTTACCGGGATCGATATCGTGAATATCCGGATTTTGCGCCGCGCCTGCTTGGCCAGTCGGGCTGACGGCCACGTTGCTGCCTGTGTTGGTTGCGGCTGCTGTTGTCGGCGGCGTTGCTGCTGGTGTTGGTGTTGATTCTGTCGTTGGTGCTGTTGTAGTGGCTGTCTCTGGTGCAGACGAACTATCGGCGGCCATTGCTTGCTCGTTCGTGACCGGAGGCGGTGATGGCCATTGTTCACTGTTTATATACTTTCCCTCAACATCTTCAAAGACCACGATATCGACCGCGTAATCCGTCCGGGTTTCTTCGGCGTGCAGTACGGGTGCCATGGCAAACTGCAATCCAGTGAACAGGCAGAGGCTTAAAAACAGTGAACGTGAAGGCATGGTGTACTCAGGCGGCGTTTTCTAATGTGAGGGTATCAAGCAACTGGCTGATGGCAGTGGCGCGCTCGTTTTCTTCCAGATCTCGGGTCATTCGCAGTGTTTCCTTGCCGTTGAACTTGTATTCGTTCGAGCGCGTCTGGATGAGTTCAATGAGTCTGGCCGGGTTGATGTTCGGGGTGGCGCTGAAAATAATTTTCGCTCCGTTTTCATTGGCTTCGATGCGTTGAATGCCGATTTGTTCAGTCGTGAGTTTGAGCTCGGTAATTCTGAACAGATTTTTTACCGCCTCGGGCAACAGTCCGAAACGGTCGATGAATTCTACCCGTAATTCGTTGAGTTCGGCAGGGGTTTTTGCACTGGCGATGCGTTTGTACAAAATCAGGCGCAAATGGATGTCGTACACATAGTCATCCGGGATCAGCGCTGGAATACCCAGATCAATCTCGGTACCTGTACTGAGGTCAGCGTCGGCATCGGGGATTTTTCCGGCCTTGAGTGAGGCCACGGCTTTTTCCAGCAGTTCGGAATACAGGGTGAAGCCGACTTCGGAAATCTGGCCGCTCTGGTTTTCGCCCAGCAGTTCACCGGCACCGCGAATTTCCAGATCGTGGGTCGCCAGGCTGAAGCCGACCCCCAGGTCTTCCAGCGACTCGATCGCATCCAGGCGTTTTTTAGCATCACCCGTGAGCAGGCTTTCCGGTGGTGTAAACAGATAGGCATAAGCACGATGGTGCGAACGGCCAACGCGGCCGCGAATCTGGTGCAGCTGCGCAAGACCGAGTTTGTCAGCGCGGTTGATGATGATCGTATTTGCCGTCGGCACGTCAATACCACTTTCGATAATCGTGGTACACACCAGAATCTGGAAGCGCTGATGGTAAAAGTCCAGCATCACCTGTTCCAGCTGT
>CAYRNH010000296.1:0-1985 GCA_964425515.1 uncultured Thiotrichaceae bacterium
CTTTAGACAAGTAAAGAAAAGTAACTTGCTGCGGGTCAACCACCCGCGCTTTTAGGTGTTATAAACAATGGATTACAAAATACATCTAAAAAGGTGACGGAGGGATTAAAATTTAATCCCTCCGTCACCTTTTTTCTACACCTAACTCGTGTTGGCTTTGACTCTGATCACTTCCCTACTTTTTCGGGGATTTTGTGAATCGCAGATAAGGCAGCTTAATATCAATTTTTCCAAATTTTTCTTTCGCCTGCTCATCATTCAGACCTAGCCCCACAATCACGTCCTGACCGGGAACCCAGTTAGCGGGCGTAGCGACAGGTGCACCGTCAGTGACCTGGATAGCATCCAGAGCACGCAAAATCTCCGCGAAGTTACGACCCACAGACATCGGATATGACATGGTTAGGCGAACTTTTTTGTCCGGACCGATGATGAACACAGTCCGCACAGTAGCGCTGTTGGCAGGCGTACGATTCTCGGTTAGATAAGCACCGGCTGGCAGCATGTCGTATAGTTTGGATACATGCAAAGAAGTGTCGTCGATAATCGGGAAGTCGGCAGGCGCACCAGAAAAGGCTTCGATATCACGCTTCCATTTCACGTGCTCTTCAACGCTATCCACAGATACGCCCATGACCTTGGTATTGCGTTTGGCAAATTCGGGCACCAGCTGAGCAACTGCACCGAATTCGGTCGTGCATACCGGGGTAAAATCTTTTGGATGTGAAAACAGGATGGCATAGCTGTCACCAATCCAGTCGTGAAGTTTAATCTTGCCAGCTGTGGAATCCACAGTGAAGTCTGGAGCGATATCGTCGATGCGAATAGACATGATTGTTTTCCTTTGATTTTGTTCAGTTAATTTGTAAAGCCACTTATTAATGAGACATCCTTTTGCAATGATCGTTCTCATCACAATGCAGGCATTAGCCGTCGCATATAAATCCTGGTCAGATACCAGTTTCCGTTAATATTAGAAGAGTCCGGTATTGGAGCCGAGGTATTTATTCAAGCAGAATAATGACATCTCAAAACCATACAATATTTAGGGTCAGAGTAAAAACTTTTGTTGCTCCCGCCATCCGACTGTTTATCTCGCCGACCGGCAAATTTTGGCGAGTGGCACAAAGAAACCGGCAGCAAAGTCGACAGCCGATAGCAGGTCGAAGATTTCGCGCGTATCGGGCGATTCAGCCACCCATTCATGGGCTACTGTCTCATTGGCCAGAAACATCATTTCCATGCAAAGCGATTCAGCACAGACGATGTCCGATGTCGCGGCACCCCAGTTGATTCCGAACCAGGCATCCAGCGTGCCACCGCTGAATTCGGTGCAATTCTGTTCGATATGGATTTTTTCGCCGGTAACACGGCATTGTGAATCGATCACGGTCGGCGTATTGAACATCGGACTGATCGCAAGTGCGTCCAAAGCGCACATACAGTGAACCGTCACATTGTTGACATGGACCTTGTGCTCACGCTCCTCCGATGTAAACGGGTAGGCACCAGCTGGATTACCATCTGCATCGAGTACGATCAGCTTGCTGCTCACAATGTTTTTAAGCACCTGATCTACGTCATCGACTAGCTCGCCAACCTCTTTGCGTGTGAGCGTGCGGCCCTGCTGTACATAGCTGTTGAGCAGTTTGCAGTACAGAGCAGCGTCATCACCACTGAGTGATTTGAGTCCCGAGACCAGCGGGAGAATTGAATCAAGCCGTTTCAGTGCTGTGTTGACTTTAGTGTTCATTTTGTCATTCCTCTTAGATAACCACATCGTTCTTCTAACTATTAAGTGTCCAACAAGCTGCGAAAAATCCAGGCTCGATCGGTAATTATGTCAGCTACCTGAAACAATCACGTAATGTACAGTTGAACATTCAGAGAACCTGGCGAGGTTGATTTACATCAACTTACTGGCTTACCCAATAAATTGATAGCGTAATGTCAGTTTCAGTTGATTGCGTTTATATCTGACATAA
>CAYRNH010000297.1:0-1961 GCA_964425515.1 uncultured Thiotrichaceae bacterium
GACCGGGTACTGGACCTGCTACGCGCGATCGTGGGTCGCACGGTGTATATCAATCTGTTGCTGGAATATCCCGGTGCGCGCGAGCAGCTGCTCAAGCTCTGCGCCGCCAGTGACTGGTTCGCTCGGCAGTTGATCGCCCAGCCACTGTTGCTCGATGAACTCCTGGATGCCAGCGAACTCTATCGAGTGGCAACGCGCAGTGAAATGGCTGCCGAACTTGATAGCGTGCTGGGCCTGTTATCTGCGAACGATCTTGAGCAGCACATGGAGCGCCTGCGCCAGTTTCGCAATGCGCAGTTGTTGCGTACCGCCGCGCAGGATGTCAGTGGCGTGATCGATGTCATGGGCGTGGGCGATGTGCTCAGTGCGCTGGCCGAAGAAATTCTGCAAAGAACCCTGCAGCTGGCCTGGCGTGAAATGGCGCAGCGCTATGGCGAGCCCCGCTGTGAAGTCGATGGCGTCATGCAGCATCCGGGCATGGCGGTGATCGGCTATGGCAAGCTCGGCGGCTATGAGCTTGGTTACAGCTCTGATCTGGATATCGTATTTTTACACAACAGCCGTGGCGAGCAGCAGATGACCACGGGTATGAACAGCATTGACAATGGCGGCTTTTTTACCCGGGTAGCGCAACGCGCGCTGCATATTCTGGGTACGCGCAGCTATGCCGGCCTGCTCTACGAAATCGATACCCGCCTGCGGCCGGAAGGCCGTGCCGGACTGATGGTGAGCAGTGTGGATGGTTTTGCTGCTTACCAGCGCAACCAGGCCTGGACCTGGGAGCATCAGGCACTGATTCGGGCGCGCAGTGTTGCAGGAGATCACCACGTGGCTGAGGAATTTGCTAGAATTCGCCATTCTGTGCTGGCAATAAAACGTGAACCCGCCAGCCTGTTGCACGATGTCGCCGAGATGCGCAGCAAGATGCGCCAGCATCTGGCCAGCCGCAGTGGACAGACAGTCGATTTGAAGCAGGACGCAGGTGGTATTGTTGATATCGAGTTCATCGTCCAGGCCGGAGTGTTACTTCGGGCCGAAACTGAACCTGAGTTACTGGCCAGTACTTCAACCCTGGTGTTATTACAGGGCCTCAGCGCCTGCGGCTGGCTGCAAAATGAAGAAGTCGAAGTGCTGGCGGCGGCGTACAAACTGTATCGTCAGCAACTGAATCGAAAGGCGCTGCAGGCTACCAGCCTGGAGCAGGATCTGCGCGAAAGCGAGCACTACCGCGAACGTGTCAGCGCTGTCTGGAAACGACTGTTCTCTGAACAGGAACCGGCAGTCTGAATTATTATTTGAATATTGTTGACTGGAGAGATTGATATGCAGGCCATGGCCGATCGTGATGGCGTTATCTGGTTTGACGGAGAGCTGGTACCCTGGCGTGAAGCCAAGGTACACGTTCTGACACACACACTGCATTATGGTATGGGTGTGTTCGAGGGCGTGCGTGCCTATAAAACCGACAAGGGTACAGCGATTTTTCGTTTGCAGGCGCACACCGATCGTTTGTTCGAGTCTGCGCACATCATGCAAATGAAGTTGCAGTTTGATAAAGCGACGATTAACGAAGCGCACAAACTTGCCGTGCGTGAAAATAATTTAGACACCGCGTATATCCGGCCGATGATTTTTTATGGCGCGGAAGGCATGGGTCTGCGCGCGGATAATCTGAAAACTCACATCATCGTTGCGGCCTGGGAATGGGGTTCGTATCTGGGCAAGGAAAACCTGGAAAAAGGCATACGCATCAAAACGTCTTCGTACACACGCCATCATGTGAACATCAGCATGTGCAAGGCAAAGGCGAACGGCCATTACATCAACTCCATGCTTGCACTGCGCGAAGCGATTACCGATGGCTACGATGAAGCCATGTTGCTTGATGTTGATGGTTATGTGGCCGAAGGTAGTGGTGAGAATATTTTTCTGGTGAAAAACAATGTGATCTATACCCCCGA
>CAYRNH010000298.1:0-1961 GCA_964425515.1 uncultured Thiotrichaceae bacterium
TTTATCCTTTGTTTTGATTAATAAATGTGGATGAGATTTTAACCCAATCAGTTCTCCGTGTTATCTGTGTCTCTGTGGTTAGATTGATTGATGCTTCGCTTCTACGTATTGAACTAAACGCAGCCGGTAGGTTTTGGCAAACCACCGTATTTGGAAATCGGTTTCATTGGACCGGTCATCCATTGTTTGAACAGCTCCTTCTGGTCGATGCCAGCATATTTCGCAAACTTGCGAATAGGCGGCACGGTAGCGTGTTCTTCAAAGAATTCACGCGCCTTCATGATCTGTTCCCATTTATCATCGCCCAGCTCGACGCCGTCGGCATCAGCCATGGCCTGACCGATTTCACGCGTCCAGGCATTCATATCGGTTAAATAACCGTCACCATCGCGTTCTGGAATTTCTACTGCCATTATCTTACCCTCACTACATATCGCAGATTTTCAGTATGCGCTCACTTTGAAATATAAGCGAATCGTGTTTATTTTGTCACTATTATGCACTGGTTACCAGCGCATAAAAGATAGATGGTGCCGCCAGGAGGAAATAACAAGGTTACTAAATATGTGGTTTTTGGCTCTTCGTAACACCTTGATCAGTATAATGAAAAATAAAGAGAGAATTCCCATACTACCACCACCACTATTGCTGTTGGTGACAGTGGTCGTTGCGCCGGTGAATTTGACGCTCAGTGAATACGTGCTGGTCTGACCAGAAGTGTCATGAGCCGAAACCCTGACATAATAGGTTTTGCCTGCTTTCAGGCTGTCAGTAAAACTTTCCGTAGTGGCCGTCGTGCTCTCGCTTTTATCCAGATAACTGGGTGTAGCATCCAGCAGGTATAAATTCAGATCGTAATTGCCGTACGCGCTCAGTGTAAAAGCATAAGACCCATCTGTCGTTGGAGTGAACGCAAAATAATCGTCAATGTCGCTCGTGCTGTTAACGGTTCCATTAAAAACAATGGGAACCGTGATAGTACTTGCGAGTGCGGTGGTGCCATTGGGTTCGACATCGTAGGCAGACTGCGTTCCACACCCAAGGGTGTCGCCCGAACCATCCTGGACGGCAAAGTTGGCCGATACAGCATAAAAAATATTGTCACTACAGCGAACTTCTATGCGGGCATGGCAGGTGATGCCCGTGGGTAAAGAGATAGTATCTGAACCATCGTTGGGTGTGGCGTTGACAATAGGTGTAAAAGTAGCACCACTATCACTGGAATATAGAATATCGACATTGGCACAATTGATCGGCGCTTCAGTGGTGTGGGACGGATCCCATTCGATGACCTGAGGCTGGCTTGAATCCAGATTCACCGTAGCATTATTGGGCCGCAATATCTTGAACGGCCCGAAGCGGCTATCAACCAGAACCTGCATATCGCCACTATCGGAACCACCCTTGCTGTCCACTGCGGTTAAACGAAAATGCAGGGTGCGTGTTGTCGTCGGCAAGGTCTCGCCTTTGACATTCACTGTGCCATTAAGTACATCACTCAATGCAGGAAACGTTCGGTCTGGCGAGGACGCAGGCCCATGAGGGCTAGAGCGAAACAGAGGATTACTACCAAGATCGGTACCAATAGTCCCTGCACTGGTGGCCGTCCCTGTATCCATTTCATCCCAGCGATATAACAAATTAGCCGTATCACCATGATCAGCATCGGTGGCAGAGCCTGACAGTTCAAAATCGGTATCGGCGGGAATCGTGTGATCAGGCCCTGCATTGACCACCGGTGCGTGATTACCGGCATAGGTACCATCGGTCGTGTAGCAGGTGCCACCTGTACCAGTAGTCGTATAAGTCGTAATCTGGTCTACACTGCCTGCGTGAAATTCCGCATCGGAATTGCCAGCAATATCTTCAGCGCCACAGGTCCCAGCATAAGCCATGATGGTTGAACCACTGCCCGGCTCGTAAGCGGTAGCTGCATTGCGATTACCCCCACCGCAGCCATC
>CAYRNH010000299.1:0-1846 GCA_964425515.1 uncultured Thiotrichaceae bacterium
AGCCAGGAAGCAGATCACACCAGCAGCCAGGCCGATAGCAATTGCGCCCATAGGACCTACAAAACCCGATGCAGGAGTAATGGCAACCAGGCCAGCAACCGCACCCGAGGCAATACCCAGAGTGGTTGGTTTGCCGTGAGCTACCCACTCAGCGAACATCCAGGCCAGACCTGCTGCTGCAGTTGCAATCTGAGTGACAGCCATTGCCATGCCAGCAGTGCCATCGGCAGCCAGTTCACTACCTGCGTTGAAGCCGAACCAGCCTACCCACAACAGACCAGCACCGACTACGGTGAACATCAGGTTGTGTGGTGGCATTGCAGTACCGGGATAACCTTTGCGTTTGCCCATGACCAGAGCAGCCATCAGTGCAGCAACACCGGCATTGATGTGTACAACCGTACCGCCTGCAAAGTCGAGAACACCCTTATCAGCCAGCCAGCCGCCGCCCCATACCCAGTGACAAACCGGGAAGTAGACTACAGTGACCCAGATACCCATGAACCAGAGCATGGCAGAAAACTTCATGCGCTCAGCAAAGGCACCCACAATCAGCGCTGGAGTAATAATGGCAAAAGTCAGCTGGAACATGGAGAACACGGTTTCAGGAATAGTGCCTGACAGTGTGTCTACACCGACACCCGCCATGAAGGCCTTACCCATGCCGCCAACGAACGAGTTCATCGAACCGCCGTCACCGAATGCCATGCTGTAGCCGTAGAGTACCCATATCAGTGTAACCAGACAGGTGATAGCAAAACACTGCATCATCACCGACAGCGCATTCTTGGAACGCACCATACCAGCATAAAACAATGACAGACCTGGAATGGTCATCATCAGAACCAGCAAGGTTGAAGTCAGCATCCACGCAGTATCGCCGGAGTTAAGGGTAGGGGGAGCGTCCGCCGCCATAGCGATAGCTGGTAGCAGGAACGAGGCGAGCCCGAGGCCGCCTACTAATTTAATTTTCGATCGCATACTGTGATCCTCATAATAATAAAGTTAAGAGTGGTGATTACAATGCTTCTGCGCCGGCTTCACCGGTACGGATGCGAATGACTTGTTCGACTGGTGAAACGAATATCTTGCCATCGCCAATCTTGCCGGTATTGGCAGCACCGCGAATAGCTTCGATAACCTTGTCCTGCATATCCGCCGCTACCGCGACTTCAAGCTTCACCTTGGGCAGAAAATCAACAACATATTCCGCCCCCCTGTACAATTCAGTGTGGCCCTTTTGACGTCCAAAGCCTTTGACCTCAGTTACAGTAATACCCTGTACACCGATTCCAGAAAGTGCTTCACGAACATCGTCGAGCTTGAAAGGTTTAATAATTGCAGTTATTAATTTCATAACTTCTCCGGATTATTCGCACTCCTTTTTCAGAGTGTGTGAGTTAATCTATGATGTGAGCTTTCAATACCTCTCCAGCCCACATCGTTCTTAAGTACCTTAATAACAGCCTGAACAACTAAAAAAACACCTGGTCAGAATTTCACAATCGTTAAATCACGCTCCTTCTTCAATCTGCTCCAAGCTCAACATTTGCCCTAACTCTGAGCCTGCCAGTGTTATCTCCAGCTAATCAGTGATAAAAAATCAGCTGTATTAACTGCCTTTCATAATGCAGAAAGCATGCCACTACGATGTAATACATATAAAACAATAAGTTACGTATGTTTTAGGATCCTGGCTCAAGTTGCGCACCAGATTAGTGCACCTTGTGAGTGCGCTCAAAAATCAATTGCACCAAAATAGGGCTAGTGGTCTAACACCTTAGGATTGATGGGTTCAGCGCTTCTGTGGTGTTTCGCGACCAGGCGCCGTGCGCAGGCAATGGCC
>CAYRNH010000300.1:0-1842 GCA_964425515.1 uncultured Thiotrichaceae bacterium
CCTTATTTTCAAATTTCACTCGAAAGGCCACATCATAAGAAGCCACCAGCCGACTGATATTGCCCGGGGTCATTTTGTCAGACAAGCCTGTGATGGACGACTGTGCATCTTTGGGCAAAGCCCACAAAGGACCTGGGATGCGCGGGAACAATACGAACATGATCAGCATTAAAGGTACTGACTGCAACACCATACGGCCTGCGTAGCGCATTCTTTCCTGCCAGCCAACACTGCCTTTGCGATCAGCGATCAGTACCAGCAGGCTGGTAAAATAAATCGCGAGCACGAACACATAAAGTGCAATCCAGAATGACTGGTTGTGAAAAAAAATGCTCGAAGTTAGAAAATAGCCGACATAGATCAGCATGGTGATATCGCGTTCGCCTTTAACCTCAAACAATTTGAGATAGCACAGCAAAATCACCATCGATGTTCCCGGGATCAAACCAAAGATAACGCGGTATGAAAAATAGAGTGACCCGAGCACCAGTATTGCGAGCACAAACCGCAGACCCGCTTGCGGTGCCCTGGTTTTACCCAGTGCGATCAGCAGGCTCCATACCGTAAGAATAAACACATACCACAACACCAGTGGCGCCAGGTATTGATACAGTGGCAGACTCACCAGCACAATGCCTAGTAATGCAGGCATCAATGCTTCAACACGAAGTTGCTCGGCTGTTCTGATCTCAGAGGCCATACAATGCCAGTGCGCGCAAACATTGATGGTAATGCGTCTTACCCAAATCCGGAGCAATTTCAACTGTCGGCAAACGTAGGCCATAGCGTTCGCTCGCGGCTTCGGCATCGATCACCAGACGCGTCATGATTGACAGCGCCTGCTCGACATCTTTAGCGACAATGGTGTTCATGTCGATCCAGACCAGGTCAGGCTTGCCACCGGAAAACTCCTTGGTATAAAGCGATTCGCTGCGCGCCGATGTTTTCCATGAAACCCTGCGCCAGGAATCACCGATCTGGTATTTGCGCAAACCCGAAAACTCTTCGAGACCAGCACCCTGATGCGCATCATCACCTTCATGCGCGACAGCTGCGGCGGGCGTTACTGCAGTGTCCGCTGGGCGTGGATACACCAGCGCTGACATATTCAGCTCGATCCAGGTCCAGGCGACGAACAAACCTGCCGGAAAAGTCGTGTAAAGCCGAAATCGGCCAGCGGGCTGCACACCGCGTGAAGTCGCTGGCGTGCTGAAATGGATTTGCGCCAGACCATTGTGAGGCACATCCACCACTTCATGTTCGACATCTTCATAACTCAGCGCAATCGAACGCCGGCTACTGTCATCTTTATTTTCGAGCTGAACAGAAAACCGAGCATTCTGGCCGGCAAACACTGAACTGCCTGTGCCGGCACGCAAACATAAACCCGCCAGATTCCGCCAGGTGGAAAACATGGCGACATTGCCTATGCCCACCAGCAAAAAGGTCAGCATGAAGCCCAGGCTTTTGGTGTAATTGATCGAGCCGACCAACAGCACTAACAGCACCAGCGCAAAAACCATGCCGCGCTTTGTCGGTAAAATATAAACCCGGCGCCGATCGAGCACGATAGAATCAAAAGGCCCGCTACGTTTGAGTATGAACTTGAAGTATGGCCTGCGAGCAAACTGGAAGGGATTCAAACGCAATGCCTGCGCCTTGCGCCAGCTCATCAGGGCACGGGAACAGAAGCTGCGATGAACTCTGCAGCGCTAGTCGAGGTTTTACCGGCATCATCCGTATTCAGCACCAGGCGATGATCCACCACCGAAGGCAATACCTGTTTAATGTGCTCGGGCAACACATAATCACTGCCTTCGATCAAAGCCAGCGCACGCGCCG
>CAYRNH010000301.1:0-1775 GCA_964425515.1 uncultured Thiotrichaceae bacterium
GCAGGCCGGATTCGCGGTTGATGAGATGTTTGAATTGTTCGCTGGTCAGATTTTCGTTCTGCATCATGTACCATGCGACACCGGGATCCAGATCGCCGCAGCGCGTACTCATCACCAGACCACTGGCCGGGGTGAACCCCATGCTGGTGTCAATGCTATGACCATCGCGCACCGCAGCGAGGCTTGCGCCGTTTCCCAGATGCGCAAGAATCACTTTGCCGCTGGTAGCTGATGGGTCGCCAATACGAACAAGCTCTTCCAGCAAATAGGCGTACGATAAACCGTGGAAGCCATAGCGCTGGATACCTTTTTTATCAAAACGTCTAGGCACAGGCAGCATCTGTGCAAGCCGTGGCATCTGGCTGTGAAAGGCGGTGTCGAAACAGGCTATCTGAGGCAGGTGTGGATAACGCTGGCGGAATTTTTCGATCAGATCAATCTCGCCGGGCAGATGATCAGGATCGTATGTGCTGATGTGGCGAAGTTCTTCCAGCAAAGCCTGAGTGATCATTTCAGGTTGCGTATGCCGCATACCATGAACCACACGGTGGCCGATTGCACCTAACTGAGTAAAATCAATCTGCTTTTCAAGCCAGCCCACCAGGAAAGACGTGGCAGCATCATAATCATCAGCATCGAGGGTGAACCGGTCCTGTTGTTCTTTCACCGTATCGCTGAAAGTCAAACAGGTACCCGATACGCCGATGCGCTCAATTTTTCCTGTCAGTGTTAACTGTAGTGACGCGCCAGCCTGATATAAGGAAAACTTGACGCTGGATGAACCGCCATTGATCGTTAGCAGGTTTTGTTCAGTCTGGCTCACAGTTGACACCATTATTGGTTACATATCAGATCAGACCATCATGATATCTGATGGGACAGGCAGCGCCATGACCCTGACAGCCCATTAAGTATCAGACAGTATACTCTCAGGCTGCCTCGATAAAAGACGTGCTACCAATAATATAAACAACCCGCCGCAATGCCTGGCAAGATGAATACGTGACAGCATACCGGCGGTGGTAGCCATCAGGTAAAACGCTATAAACCACAGGTAGTACCATGCCCTTGCCTGCCGCATGTCAAACGTCTGTTAATCAGTTACGTTGCCAGTATCACCATCATGCAGCAATGCCTTGAACGAATCGAGATTGTGCAGTGGCTCAAGTGCAGGATCTTCCATGATGTCCTGGCGGTAAGTTTCTGATCTTTGCACCGCTTCAGACAAAAAATGTACCGCTTCATCAAGCTGCCCCAAAGCGGCATATGCGCATGCAAGTTGATAAAAGGCATGACCATTGTCGCTGTCGATGGCTAAAACCTGATGACATAGATTAGCCGCCCACTGAGGTTCGCCAAGCTCCAGCGCAGCGTCGGCCTTATAGGTCAGCGCCTCACAATCATCATGACGTAAATTTAGTATTCGATCATATATGGCAATTTTATTGTTCAGGTTCGCTTCCTGGCCAGCGCGAAGCCAGAGCGCCTGAACATCTTGCGTAAGCTCGACGACTTCGCGAGTTTCTTCTATGTATTGCGTTTTCTGATTTAACTGCTTTTCAATAGATTCGAGACGGTTCTCATATTCATTGATCAGGCTGGAAACTTTTTCATCAGCGACAGTCCTGACCCGTTCTTTGATATCACGTATAGATGTCCAGCCCACCAGAACCAGAATCGATGTAGCAGCTGCTATTAACTAGAAAAAATAAGTGACGGTACTGGTTGCATAGCTAACGCCCCGATCAACTGATGAAAGCTCACGATCAACAATC
>CAYRNH010000302.1:0-1749 GCA_964425515.1 uncultured Thiotrichaceae bacterium
CCCTCAGGTATCGTTCGTCCGGCTATCAAAAGGATGGCATCCTCTTTCATCGGCCCGTTTATAAAGCTGAACTTACAAGTTGAATTTGCGTCTCTGGGGGCTTCCGGCTTACTTCAGCATATGAGTAACATTGCGCAACTCTGGTCACTCTGCTAACGTCCTGTCTGTTTTCGCTCAGCCGTAGCGCCAGCCAGTCATTGATCCATGCATTCACTTCTAACCTATCTAAGTCCCTGGGAGTTTTCGCCTGAGGTCCTGCTTGGTTGTCTCGGCGCGGCGGTACTGTACTGGCTTGGATTGCGCCAGCGACGGCGAGAGGGTGAACGTACCGGGTTTGGCCGAACCTTCAGCTTTTATCTTGGGATCATCCTGATCTATGGGGTCATGCAGACCTATGTGGATTATCTGTCACAGCACATGTTCTGGGTGCATCGTCTGCAGCATTTGATCCTGCATCACGTGGCGCCGTTTTTCATCGTGCTGGCTTATCCGCACGAAATTCTTGGCCGGGGTTTGCCCTCGCGCTGGCACGATCGGTTTTTGCTGCCGTTCTGGAACAGTTTGCCGGTGCGGACATGCTATCGGTTTTTGATGCACCCGGTGGTCTCGCCCCTGTTATTTGTCGGCCTGATATTTTTCTGGTTGATTCCGTCCATTCATTTCAACGCGATGCTGAGCTCGACGCTGTATCAGGTGATGAACTGGAGCATGCTGCTGGACGGACTGTTGTTCTGGTGGCTGATCGTTGATAATCGTCCGCCAGCCGCACACCGCACCACGCGCTACCCGGTTCGAATTCTTATTCTGTTTGCCACGCAGATATTACAGATTTTGATCGGAGCACCTATCGCGCTGTCTAGCAAGATACTGTACAACGTTTATAGTGTTTGCGGTCGTGCCTGGCCGATCAGCCCTATTACCGATCAGGAGATTGGTGGTCTGATTACCTGGATTCCCTCGGCAATGATGAGCGTGTTAGGCATTCTTCTGGTGATCCGGCTGTGGCGGCGTCAGTCCAGCATTGATGGGCAATCATCTGCGTCTGCTGCGGAAAAATAAGATACGGGGTGTTCTTTATGTACCGAATAATTCATCGTCCTTTGCGCAGTCTTTTTGTCCTGACTTTGCTGTTTCTGGTTTCGGCCTGCGACAACGGACCGCCCTGGGCCACCAAAAGCATCACCGGTTTGATGCCGAATCTGTCATTCACCATGACCGATGCCAACCGTGATACCACGGTTCAGGCGAAGGATTTTCGTGGTCACATTGTATTGTTATATTTTGGCTATACCCATTGCCCGGATGTGTGTCCGCTGACGCTTCATCGACTGCAAACCGTCCTGTCGAAACTGGGTGCAGAAGCAAAGCAGGTGCGGGTGTTGTTCGTCACGGCTGATCCAAAACGTGACACTGTGAAGGTGCTCAAAAGCTACACCGAGTATTTCGGTCCGCAGTTTATTGGCCTGCGTAGCGATGAGGCTGCCTTGCGCAAATTGACCAAAGCCTATCGGGTGACTTATGGTTATGGCAAGCCGAATGCGCAAGGTGATTATGAAGTCTCGCACAGCAGCGCGGTGTATGTTTTTGACCGTAAGGGCGATGCGCGTCTGATCGTCCGTCCTACCGATTCAATCGAGGCGATTACCAGCGATTTGCAGCGATTGATTGCTGAAAGCAAATAGGCGGCAATCATGGTATGGTCAGATAACAAATAGTGACAGAGGAATTTGGAATGAACCATATTTCAAT
>CAYRNH010000303.1:0-1701 GCA_964425515.1 uncultured Thiotrichaceae bacterium
AGCTTTCAGGTTTTTTCATAGCAAGCCTGTGCTTGATGTACATTGCCAGTAGACTGATTGCCGATAGCGCAATCAAAGGCGCTAGCGTGGAAAAATTCAGCAGGTCTTTATACGATGCTGTGGTCGTCGCACTGTTGACCACTCTTGCATACAGATAGGCCTTGATATAAATACCCAGCATCGCGGCGATGATGAAATGACTGATTCTGACATGCAGCATCCCCGAGCTGTAATTCACCAGCGCGTGCGGAAAAGCCGGGAACACGCGCATCGCGAACAGGGTAAAAAAATTATCCTGTTGGTGCAGTAATCGGTAGGCGTGCGAATTTTCGATGCGCGCGATCCATTCATCAGTCAATCGTCTTGAAAACCAGTACGCGCTGATTCCGCCGAGCGTGCCACCCAGGGCCAATATCAGTGCGGCCATCAGGGGTGAATAGATCGGCGCCACCACCCAGAAAAAGACAGAGCCCGCCAGGCCAAACGTGAACAGAATCACCTGCAGCAGCACCAGTATCACTGCCAGCCACCAGTGACCGGTATAGCCTCGGGCGAAACCGAGTATTTTTTCCGGATCGAGCATCCCGGCCAGATTGAGCGCTATCCCGATGGTGACAAGCAGGATCAGGATCAACAATTTATAAACATGGACAGGTTTTATATATTTTCTTATCACGCCTGGATACTCACCCTTTTTTACAATGGCACCATTCTAGGGCAAAGACTGTACGAATACCGATCAAAACACGGCATATGAGCTGTTTTATCCGGTTTTCCTCGACCTTTTGCGCTGAGTTCTCTATAGTACGCCCCTCGCAAAAATCCCCAACCGCACGATTCAGGATAGTCCATTGATTTCTACAGCTAACATCACCATGCAATTTGGCGCCAAGCCATTGTTTGAGAACATTTCAGCCAAATTTGGCGACGGCAACCGCTATGGTCTGATCGGTGCCAATGGCTGTGGCAAATCCACCTTCATGAAAATTCTCGATGGCAGTCTGGCGCCGACCGCGGGCAATGTTTCGATCGACCCTAACGAACGGGTTGGTAAATTGCATCAGGACCAGTTCGCGTTCGAAAAATACAACGTGATCGACACCGTGATCATGGGTCATAGCGAACTCTGGGAAATCAAACAGGAACGCGATCGTATTTATTCACTGCCAGAAATGTCAGAAGAAGAAGGCATGAAAGTGGCCGAACTGGAAGTCCATTTCGCCGAGCTCGACGGCTACACCGCCGAAAGCCGCGCTGGCGAATTACTGCTCAGCGCAGGTATCGAAGAAGCCCTGCACTTTGGTCCAATGAGCGAAGTTGCGCCGGGCTGGAAACTGCGTGTATTGCTGGCGCAGGCCCTGTTTTCAGATCCAGATATTTTGCTGCTCGACGAGCCGACCAACAACCTCGACATCAACACCATTCGCTGGCTGGAATCGATACTCAACGCGCGCAAGAGCACAATGATCATCATTTCTCATGACCGTCATTTCCTCAATGCAGTATGCACTCACATGGCCGATATTGATTACGGCGAATTACGCATCTATCCCGGCAATTACGATGATTTCATGAGGGCATCCACAGCAGCGCGCGAACGTCTGCAATCGGAAAATGCGAAAAAGAAAACCCAGATTGCCGAGCTACAACAATTTGTCAGCCGCTTTTCTGCCAATGCTTCAAAAGCCAAACAGGCGACTT
>CAYRNH010000304.1:0-1695 GCA_964425515.1 uncultured Thiotrichaceae bacterium
CAGAAAGTCAAAAACATGCACCACAGAGGCACAGAGAACACGGAGAAAAACAATAACTTAGTGTTAAAGCACCAACACTGACGGGTTTGTCATCCCCGCTTTCGCGGGAATGACGACATAAGGAGTTGAGGCTTTTAACAAAAGCATTCCTCTGTGTCCTCCGTGTCTCTGTGGTGCAAGCTTCTAACGCTTT
Organism: uncultured Thiotrichaceae bacterium; assembly: GCA_964425515.1. Lineage (GTDB taxonomy): Bacteria > Pseudomonadota > Gammaproteobacteria > SZUA-229 > SZUA-229 > JASBSR01. The sequence goes on from CAYRNH010000304.1 coordinate 194, forward strand.
TAGTTTTTACCCAAAAGTCCCTCTGTGGTTCAATCTTTAAGGTTTCGCTTATAATCCCACCCATGACCGCACTCATCACCCGTATCGACCACGCCAGCCTCATCGTCGCCAGCACCGACAAAGCCCTGCAGTTCTACAGCAGCATCCTCGGCCTGGAAGTCGATCCCTCGCGTCCCGATCTTGGCTACCCCGGCGCCTGGCTCAATGTCGGCAACGGCCAGATCCACCTGCTGGAACTACCCAACCCTGATCCAGCAGATAACCGGCCAGCCCACGGCGGACGCGATCGTCACCTCGCGCTGGTAGTCAGCGATCTCGATGAACTGATCAGTCGATTGGAAGCCGCCGGCATCGCAGTCAGCAAAAGCAAATCCGGCCGCAAAGCCGCCTTCTGCCGCGACTACGACAGCAATGCAGTGGAGCTGGTGGAAAAGTGACATTACTTGCCGCTAAACCATCGGCAAGCAATGTCATCCCCGAATGATTGTGTCGGGGGACCCACGGTTGTAGCTCTTACCACCGTCATGCAGGCGTACGCTGGTAGCGAGTGTGCTTAAATGCTTTTGGCGGGAAGATCCAGTGTATGTCGAACGCTGGCGCGATCCATAATGGAGCGCTCCAGTTGACCGGCCAGATGCATGACGCGTTCTACCAGAGCCATGTTGGAGGCATATTCGGTTCGTTGCTGATCCAGCCAGATATTGTCTTCTATACCAACACGGACGCCATCAGCGAGCAGTAAACCAAAAGTATTTGCGCCGAGCTGGAACATACCCAGACCTGCAATCGAGATAATACAGTTTGCCGGAAGTGCCGAAAGGATTGCGGAAAGCTGCGCCGGTTCTGGCTGCGCACCCGCAATGTTGCCCAGCAGAATATTGACGTAATAGGGGGGTTGAATTAATCCTTCTTTCGCCAGCACAGACACCAGGTTTGCCATCCCGATATCAAAAACTTCCAGTTCCGGCTTTATGTTTTTCTCGCGCATCCTTTGTGCCAGCTGGCGTACAGTATCGGGCTCATTGATACTGGCTGAGCGAGCAAAGTTCAGCGAGCTAATAGTCAGGCTTGCCATGTCCGGCCTTGCGCTACCATCAAGATCAAGTACGCGTGAACGAGATTCGAAATCAGAATTGTGTCTGCCGGTGGTGGTAACACAGATCACAAGTTTCTCGCCGTCGGGGAGTTTCCGCAGAGACTCGATCAGTCGTCCATAATGTTCCGGATCACAGGTATGCTGCTCGTTTTCATCACGCGCATGCAAGTGCACCACCTGAACACCCAACTCCATGCATTGCGCTATATTGTCAACGATTTCATCATGCGTCACCGGAACCATGGGCGTCATGCTTTTGGTCGGAACAGTACCGGTCGATGCAAGGTTGATGATGAGCGGTTCGCCGATCTTCATGCTTATCACGAAACCTCTTTTGATGAAGCTGCGGATTTGCGCGCGGGATTACCAACATAAACAGCATCTACTTCGGTGTCTTTAACAACCA
>CAYRNH010000305.1:0-1633 GCA_964425515.1 uncultured Thiotrichaceae bacterium
CCACGCCGTTTGCAGATGCTATTCTGCAAAAGAAAGGTATCTATGTCATTCCAGACATCATTGCTAACGCAGGCGGCGTTACGGTCAGTTATTACGAATGGGTTCAGAACCAGGCAAACGAACAATGGGACATTGAAGAGGTGAATACAAAGCTCAAGAAAAAAATGTTCGACTGCCTGGATGCGGTGTTCAAGCGCTGGCAGGGATTTGTAGTTGGAGAAGAAAAAGCGATAGATACAGCCTCAGGCGAAGAGTTAGAACACCCGGATTTTCGAACAGTGGCGCTGGTGATGGCTATTGAAAGAGTGGCCAATGCTACCTTGATCCGGGGGATATGGCCTTAACAATATCCGGGTTTTCTATAATGAGTTTAACCACAGCTTGTACCAGCCGTTTTTTTCTGTCAGTTGTACCGGCAGCCTGTACAGTTCGCTGATTGTTTCATTGTTCAATACTGACTCTTTATCACCATCGGCAACAATCTTGCCCGCCTGCAGCAGAACCACGCGATCGATTTCCGGAATGATTTCATCCACGTGATGAGTGGTCAGGATCAGGCTGTTATCCGGCAAACAGAAATCGAGCATCAGTTTAAAAAGGTCGGCCGTGGCCCGGATATCCAGACCATTGCAGGGCTCATCGAATATCAGTGCTGTGGGGTTGTGTACCAGAGCCCGGGCCACCAGCAAACGGCGTTTTTGTCCGGTGGATAAACGCTGGTACATGGTGTCACGGTGCTCGGTCATACCGACCAGATGCAGTAGTTCATGCGCGCGTTGCAGCTGTGACTTGTCGGCCTGCAGATGATCATATTGACCTATTGAGCCAAAAAATCCTGAGAGCACGACTTCGAACGCGGTGGTCCAGGGCGTGTAGTCTTCCTGCAATTCCTGCGAGACAAGACCGATTTTTTTGCGCAGGTCCCACAGGTTAACGATGTCGCTGCCAAACAGTTTGACCCAGCTATCGTTTTTTACCACTGGATAGATTTCCCGGCTGATCAGTTTCAACAGGGTGCTTTTACCCGCGCCGTTAGGACCCAGGATGGCCACCTTTTCCCCTGCCTTGATCTGCAGATTTAAAGATTCGAATACCTGAGTGTCGTGTAGATATGCGGATACATTGTGGATGTCTATCATGTGCCAATATTAGCAGAGTAAGCGTTTTATCAACGGGAGTTGGTGGCTGTATGGACGCATTATCATAATGGTTGATCGCTTCGTCCGGGTTTTTATGCAATGATGTTTCAGTCCGGCGCTATTGATTTTCGACCCGATTGATTTTTTGGGGTATGCAGCTACCGCCGGATTGTTCAAGTTGAGTTAATTCACGCGCTATATGTGCGTCATCATACAGAGCGTGTTGCTGAGTACTACTATAATGCAACACTCGATCACGCTGTTGTTCAAAGTTTTATAGTGGTTCGATTCTTATCTGGAGCAGACATGATGGAACACAGAACGCGCAAACTGAGTTACATCACCCTGTTTTCGGCGGCACTGTATGCTGCCAGCGCGAGCGCCCACCATTCCGCCCCGCCGATGTTTTCGTTCAGCGGCTTCGGTACTTTAGGTGTGGTTCATTCCAGCGAGGACCAGGCGGACTTTAGCTCCAGCATTTTGAAGCCTGACGG
>CAYRNH010000306.1:0-1526 GCA_964425515.1 uncultured Thiotrichaceae bacterium
CGGTGTTTACCATTGAACGTATCACGCATCGCAAAAACCCGATCTATCACAGCACTTATACCGGTAGACCACCAGACGAACCAGCAATACTGGGCGTCGCGCTCAACGAAGTATTCGTGCCGATTTTGCAAAAGCAGTTTCCTGAAATTATCGATTTTTATTTACCGCCGGAAGGTTGTTCATACCGCGTTGCCGTAGTCAGCATGCGCAAACAATATCCCGGCCACGCAAAACGCGTGATGATGGGGGTGTGGAGTTTTCTGCGTCAGTTCATGTACACCAAGTTTGTAATCGTGGTGGATGAAGATGTGAATACGCGAGACTGGCAGGATGTGATCTGGGCGCTGAGTACGCGCGTTGATCCGGTTCGAGATTTCACCATGGTCGAAAACACACCAATTGATTATCTGGATTTTGCTTCACCGGTTTCCGGCCTGGGATCAAAAGTGGGTATCGATGCGACCAATAAATGGAAAGGTGAAACCACACGTGAATGGGGAACGCCTATCATTATGGATGAAAAGGTAAAACAAAAAATAGATGCGCTCTGGGATGATCTGAAAATATTTGAATAATCGCCCAGATTACTTCGAATCACGCTATGAGAACACGGCTATGCGCTCAGCTACGTTATTAATTCATTGTCCTGATCAACCAGGCATCGTTCTTGCGATTACGCGTTTTATTTCTGCCCATGAAGGCAACATTGTTTATCTTGATCAGCACGTTGACTCAGAATTAAAAGTCTTTTTTATGCGTCTCGAATGGGACCTTGAAAAATTTGATCTTGCTGATGAGATCATTGATGACCATTTTGCTTCCGAGGTCGGGCGGCCGTTGAATATGCAATGGCAACTACACTTTTCAACCACAGTGCAGCGCATGGCGATTTTTGTTTCTAATCTTCCGCATTGTTTCTATGATCTCATTTCGCGCTACGAATCAGGGGAATGGCAGGTAGAGATCCCGGTCATCATAAGCAATCATGCCGACATGCAGGAAGTGGCACAGAGACTGGGTATAGATTATTATCATTTGCCGATCAATGCCGACAACAAGGCAGAGCAGGAGACTCGGCAGATCGAATTGATGCAGCAATATAAAATTGATTTTATAGTACTGGCTCGCTATATGCAGATTCTAAGTGATCAATTTGTAAGTTATTTTCCACAGCGTATTATTAATATACACCATTCATTTTTGCCCGCATTTCCCGGCGGCCGCCCCTATCATTCCGCACATACGCGCGGCGTGAAAATAATAGGCGCAACCAGTCACTATGTAACGGCTGAGCTGGATGCAGGGCCTATCATCGAGCAGGACGTGACACACATCAGTCACCGCGACTCGGTCGATGATATGGTAAGAATAGGCAGAGATCTTGAAAAAATAGTGCTGGCTCGCGCAGTCTGGCATCAGTTGAATCATCGTGTGCTGGTTTATGAGAATCGCACGGTCGTGTTCGATTAATAAAGCCAAAACGTTAGTGACTTAAATTTCAATTTCAGAGAAACCTCGCCACCATC